>CAYPAM010000083.1:0-7753 GCA_964408715.1 uncultured Lachnobacterium sp. | reverse complement strand
CTGCGGCAAACGCTATGTAGACCGTGTCGAAGACGTAACCAAGGTTACTATCTATTCTAACCTTCCAGAGGTTGAATTATTCGCAAATGGCACAAGCCTTGGAAAAGTAACAGCAGACGATCACTTCTTCTACTTCCAGGTTCCAAACAAGGGCGAGACAACACTCGTTGCCGTTGCAGGCGACCAGAAGGACGAGAGCTTCATCCGCAAGGTAGCAGAATTCAATGATGCTTACCGCTTAAAGGAACAGGGCGCAATTCTCAATTGGTTCGATATCACAGAAGTAGAAGGCCATATGTCCCTCAACACCAGATTAGATGAAATCATGAAAGTACCAGCTAGTATGGCTATCTTTGGTGAATTCATGGGTGCTATTATGGGTGGCGACAAAGCAGGCGAAGCTGCAGGCCAGATGGCAAGTGCTGACATGCTCAAGATGCTTGGAAGCTTCACCATCCTTCGTCTCATTGGAATGCTTCCAAAGCAGGGTGATGCACCGGCTGTTACAAAAGAACAATTATTGGCAATTAATGCAAAATTAAACGAAATTCCATTAGCATAATTCAGACGCATTCGACACATTCTAATCTTGAAAGGAAGGTGTCAAATATGTCAAAAAGCACTAACAAAAACGCAACCAATAGTACAAAGAACAGTTCTAACAATTGTTCTAGAGACTGCTTTAAAAACGAAGCAAGCAATCGTTTCCAGGATGGAGCAAACGATAGAAGCAAGGCTTCAAACAGCTCTAAGAACAGTGCAAAGAACAGTACAAACAATTGCAGATAGTGTGAACTTGGCTTCAAGAGCGCCAGTTTCAACAAAAAAGAGGGACGTGTATGTCCCTCTTTTTGCTGTGATTCCGATATTATATATCCATGTTGGAAGCCCTACTTCTCATGCTTTTTCTTAAGTATTTTCACATTCTCATCCACTTGTTTCTTGTTTAGTGGATACCACAGCCACAATATCAGTGCCAGAAGAATGAATCCAATCGCCGGAATCAGTGTCGCAATATTAAAAATCCCCTCTTTTACGCTATCTTGAACAGCGTTCACTTCGCTATATCCGATGGCAGTAAGCATAGAACCCACAAGCCCTGCTGCTCCAGCCTGCCCTAATTTGCGTGCAAACGAGTATAACGCATACACCGAGCCGTCCTCTCGAATTCCATTCTTAATCTCTGAATAATCGATAACATCAGTAATCAACGCCCATGAAATCATGCTGAATACCCCAAGGGACAACCAGCACACTGCTTGCAATGCCACATATACCCATACATTTTCCGGTCTAAGGAAGAATAATAGCACACAGACCCCGCCTGCAATAAAGCTGGACACCACTGCTACCTCTGCCTTTCCAAATCGTGCCGCAATCGGCTTGGCAACTGCCGCAACTGCAAGAGCCCCTCCAAGCATCACTAGCATGGATACCGACTGAGCAGTCGTATTACCATAAAAGATTGGATACACATAGTTTGCCATAGATTGTAGCGTCATCTGAGCAAGAAGCATCACGATAGAAGCCGCAATAATTGAGATAAGTGCCTTGTTCGTGAACGCATTTCGAAGCATCGTAATAACGCTGTTATCCTGCTTGCTTTCTGCACTAGAAGGAATCTGCACGCGCTCCGTTACCAGATAATAACACAGAAAATACGAGATAATGGCACATACCGAGAAAATTCCTGCAATTGTGGTGAAAATCTTTCCATCCAGCACCATAATTCCATTGACTTCTTTATACGCGATTAAGGGAATCAACGCTCCAACAATCACGCCGGCAAAGGATGCACCAACACTTCGATAGGTAGACAAGGACTGTCTATCTCCTGGCTCTGCAGAAATCGCCGACGCCATAGAACCATACGGAATATTAATGGAAGTATAGAATATGGACCCCCATAATATATACGTCACAAACAGATATCCCACCTTGAATGCCATCGACATATCCGCCAGACTGCTCTGATAAATCAAAAAGGACGAAATTGCTACAGGACCACACATTCTCAGAATCCATGGCTTAAACTTGCCATTCGGTGTAAGTCGGCTCTTGTCGCAGATTCGCCCCATCGTTACATCCGTAAATGCATCTACAAAACGCGCAATCATCATAATCGTCCCTACCACGGCTGCCGGCACACCCATAACGTCCGTGTAGAATTTGAGCAAAAAAGTGGAAGACAGCACAAACGTAAAGTCGTTTCCGATGTCTCCCATCAAATACCCCAGTTTATCCCGAAAACCAAATGGTCTTGTCATAATACATTCCTCCTCGCTACTTGGTGCGAATATTTCTGTACTAGAATTGCCATTTTTATTCGAAAATATACCTATATCTAATTATTTCTCTGTACCCAATTTAAATTTGTAAACTGCGCCCACTTATCCTCATCCTGATGATTAATTGCATACATGCCCATCACAACACCCGTAAAGCCACCAGCAACCTCTGAGGTTAGATACTTGCTACGGGCTTTGCCCATGTATACTTTTTCTCCAGCGATGGTTGCATAGAAATAATACTCCTCCGGCGTAGAAGTGATATCTAATCGCACAGATTTCTGTTTTTCTGGAATTTCTATTTCCTTCACGTCCATCTTCAAATCACCACAGCATAAATGAAGAACCGCGCTACGTTTTTTCTCATTAGCCGCATTATTACTAGCATCTGCTGTGCGCACCACCAAATCATAATGATGATCCTCACACAGATAATAGGTAACTCCAGCCTCGTCTGCGCCGCCTGCCACTTCTACTGACAGCTCCGTAGAAAACTCAGACTGTCTGACACCAAGAAAGGTTGGACATTCGGTTTCTTCCAATGTATGTGTATTTCCGCGAAGACATACGCCTTCTTCTGTCCATTTATAATTCTTTGGATGATATTCACGAAGATGGCACCAACGAAGTGCATCTGCACCCATGGTCTCAAAAGACACATCATAGGTTCCTTCCTTCTGAGGCGCCGCATCAATATCTATTTCCATCACTTCCTGCGTCGTTCCATATTCACCAGCAATAAACCAGCCATCCTCCTGCCAATATACAGGGGTTATAAATACCTCTCGGCCAAGCTGATGAAATGGCATCCACATGCCCTGCTGACGGAATCCGAGTGTCAACATGAATGTGCGACCTTTTGCATCCTGCACCAAGTCACCATGTCCGATTCCCTGCACCTGACTCTGATTGCCACCAAGATTACGATTGGAAAGCACCGGATTCTGCGGATAGCCTTCAAATGGTCCGTAAGGAGTTTTGCCCTTTGCATAGGTTACCATATGACCATACTCGGTACCGCCCTCTGCCACCATAATATAATACCAATCACCAAAACGATACAGATGTGGCGATTCCAGATAACGTCCACCACTTCCGTGCCAGATTGGACGGCTTTCTGTCAGACGCTCGCCTGTTTCAATATCAATTTCACACTGTAAGATACAGCCACGGCCTTCCGCGTCACTACCATTGCTGGTAAAATACACTTTCCCATCTTCAAAGAAAAGCGATGGGTCGATTCCCTCCTGGTCAACAACATATGGGTCTGACCACTCACCGTAGATGTCATTTGTTTTTACATAAAAATTCTTATTATAAGAATTGTTGTTTGTTACCATATAGAATGTGCCTTCGTGAAAGCGAATCGTAGGCGCAAACACACCACCAGAGCTTCGAACCTTGGCAAGCTCCACCTGACTTGGTCTGGTAAGGCAGTGTCCAATCTGCTTCCAATTCACCAAATCGTCACTCTCGAAGATAGGAACGCCTGGAAAATACTCAAACGAGCTGCATGCCATATAGTATTTTCCATTTGCCACGCAGACACTTGGGTCTGGATAAAACCCGCGAAGAACCGGATTCTTAATCTTCATAATGTTTTCTCCTAATTTTATTTTAGTAGCCGAAGGTGCCTTCAAGGGATTCGTCATTGTCAATCCATTCCTGCACATCAATCATGCGATATTCGTCCTCGGTCTCGCGAACGACCACATTCTTGATGCCAGCATTGATGACCATGCGTTTGCACATTGAACAACAGCAGGAGTTCTTGATTACTTCCCCAGACGCCACCTCTCTTCCGGACAGATAGATGGTGCTTCCAATCATTTTCTCGCGTTCTGCACTGATGATGGCATTGGCTTCTGCATGCACACTGCGGCACAGCTCATAGCGCTCGCCTCTTGGAATGTTCATTTTCTGTCGGATACAGTAGCCCAAATCGCTGCAATTCTGTCTGCCACGTGGTGCACCCACATATCCGGTCGAGATAACCTCATCGTTTTTTACGATAACTGCACCATAGTTTCTACGCAGGCAGGTACCTCTTTTCGATACTACATCTGCCAAATCCAAATAGTAATTAACCTTGTCTCTTCTTTGCATATCATTTCTCCTTTATCTCTATTCTTCCTGTTTAAAAACACTTTTTTATAACTCTCTCCGACTATTCCTTCCTCTTTAAAAATGACACTACAAACGGTATACTCGCAAGTCCCGTCAAAATATCCGCAAGTGGCTGCGAAATCTGAATTCCCGTAAGCCCCCACAGACCTGTTGTAATAATGAGTGTCGGAATGAACATAAGTCCTGAACGCATCATTGACAAAATGGTAGATGCCTTAACCTGTCTTGTGCTTTGATACAGCATATTGACTGGCACAGAAAGTGGCAGGAAGAGTGTGCCCACGCACGCGCAGCGAAGTGCAAACACGCCAATCTCAATGACTGCCGGACTATCCTGAAATGCATACACAATCTGCTCTGCAAAAAAGAATCCCGGAATTGCTAGACATGCAATAAATGCAAAGTTGATTGCCATTGTAATCAACAAGCCCTTTTTCACACGCTCCAGCTTCTTCGCCTGATAGTTAAAGGACGCCACTGGCTGGTAGCCCTGACCAACACCAAGTCCCACGCACATGACAAAAGCACTGAATCTGTTGACTACGCTCATCGCTGCTATCGCCGCATCGCCGTATGGTCGAGTCAGGTTGTTGAGAAGTCCATTGGAGAAGGACGTCAACCCCTGTCGCACAAGAGCTGGGAAGCCAACCTTGCATATCATCGCATAGGTTGCCAGCCTGCGGCTCATTGAAGTAATACTGATTCTACTCAATGCTTTTTTCTTATAAAAATACAATAGAATTCCAAAGCTTATCGTCTGTGATACCGCGGTCGAAATACCCGCGCCAAGCACACCATATGGAAAAACCATAACCAACAGATAGTCGCCGAAAATATTCAGCAGCCCACCTGTTACAAGTCCAATCATTGCGTAGAAGGACTTGCCCTCATAACGTAGATTGTTATTCAATACAAAGGACCCCATCATCGCCGGACAACTGATTAGCACACACGCGCCATACTGCTTCGCATATGGAAGAATCGTCTCCGTGCTTCCCAAAAGTCGCATCAGTGGCTCTAGGCATAACAATCCACCAACCATTATTACCAGTCCAAATGCGAGTGCGGTAAAAAATCCGGTCGATACATATTCCGATGCTTCCTTGTCATTGCGGTCTGCCTGTGCCTTGGACACCATCGTTCCGGAGCCTTGCCCCAGCATAAATGCGATTGCCTGAATAATCGCCTGCAATGTAAATAATATTCCGGTTGCGCCCTGCTGGCTCTCGCCCAATGTACCGACAAAATAGGTATCTGCCATGTTGTAGATACTTGTTACAAGCATGGAGATGGTTGTCGGAATTCCGAGGGACACGATTAGCTTCACAAGGGGCGTCTGAGTCATTTTGTCATAGTGACTCATTTCACTTTTTGTTTTAAAATTCATATAAGAGTGCCTTCTTGTCTATATATTTCTACGTTTTGATTTCCGCCATTATATGTGGCTTTATTCCTTGCAGCTTATTTATGTAAAAAGCGTCATTCTGACGACGCAACCTCTTATCCTCTAACAAAGCTCTGTGCTGACTTGTATCCGTACTTCTCTTCTGTCTCAAGCACAGCACGATTGATGGCTTTTCCAAGCACATGTGCCGCAAGCGTTCCGACCACATCTGCATTCGATTTTACCTTGCCGGTTGCAAGCGCATACACCGAATCGCCATCCATAGAGGTATTCACCGGGCGAATCGTCCTTGCAATACCGTTGCTTGCCATTGCCGCCACCTTATTCATATCCGCTTTATCTAGCTTCGCGTTGGTTACGATTGCCGCGATTGTGGTATTTAGCGAAAACATACTTGCAAGCTGAAGCAGCTTGACTGCCTCCACTTCACTGGAAATCATACCATCCTTCTCTTTGTTCAGAAGTCCTGCTAACTGTTTCTGCGAATCCATCTCGAACACATCACCTATCGCATTTACAACTACCATCGCACCAACCTGCAAGCTTCCTACCTGAATTGCATAACAGCCCAGACCCGATTTCATGGAAAAATCAGCACCATGCATTTTACCGACGGTTGCACCCATACCACCACCGATATTGCCATTACGCTCGATATTTTTCTCACTGTCAACGCAAGCAGCATATCCCATCGCTGCATCCGGACGTACGCTTCCATCCACGCATCCCAAATCAAAGATACAAGAGCCTACTACAATTGGAACGATTGCATCACCGACCTTCACACCCTGCTTCTTTTCCTCTAGATACTTCATAATACCACCAGCAACGTCTAATCCGTACGCACTTCCACCGCTTAAGAAAAGACCATTGATGCCATCGTTGCTCATCCTTGGATTTAAGAGCTCTGTCTCTCTTGAAGCTGGGCCGCCACCACGGACATCCACACCACAGATTGCCTTTTTATCACACAGAATCACGGAACAGCCCGTCGCATGTGTGACATCCTGCGCATGCCCGATTTTGATTCCCTTTATATCATGTAAGCTTATTTCTTTCCAATCGCTCATAGCTTTGTCTCCTTTTCGTATGCTTTTGCACACACCTATTATTATAATACATTCTGGCTAACACGCAAACAGAAATTGGCTATTCCGAGAACATATAAAGCAATAAAACGCGGTTACATGCAAGCATGCACCGCGTCTATATTCAGCCACTTACCTGGCTAACGAATTATATATCATGTCTACTTACAAGCTTCAAGTGCCTGCGCAACGTCTTCAATGATATCATCCACATTTTCGATACCAACAGACAGACGGATAAGGTCTGGACCTACGCCTGCTGCAACAAGCTCTTCGTCATTCATCTGACGATGTGTTGTGGATGCTGGATGAAGAACACAAGTATGTGCATCTGCAACGTGAGTAGCAATCATAGCTACCTTAAGCTCCTTCATGAACTTCTCAGCGGCAGTTCTTCCACCTTTTACACCAAAGGCAATAACGCCACATGTACCATCTGGCATGTATTTCTTTGCTCTTTCATAGTACTTGTTGCCTGGAAGTCCTGGGTAGTTCACCCAAGCTACACATTCATGCTTCTCTAAGAACTCTGCTACCTTGAGCGCGTTTTCACAATGACGTGGCATACGCACATGAAGAGATTCCAAACCAAGGTTCAACAGATAAGCATTCATTGGAGCCTGAATAGAACCCAAGTCACGCATCAACTGTGCAGTTGCCTTTGTGATAAACGCACCGCCCAAGCCAAACTTCTTGGCATAGGTTACTCCATGATAAGATTCGTCTGGAGTGGTAAGTCCTGGGAATTTGTCTGCATGTGCAAACCAGTCAAACTTACCGGAATCTACGATACAGCCACCAACGGTTGCATCATGTCCATCTAAATATTTAGTAGTAGAATGGAT
>CAYPAM010000082.1:0-7767 GCA_964408715.1 uncultured Lachnobacterium sp. | reverse complement strand
TGTTCAATCGCCGCTGGACGATACACGTCACAGGCTGCAAGTAAGCTCTTCTTACCCTTGGTCTTGAACTTCCCTGCAAGCTTTGCGGTTGTAGTTGTTTTACCAGCACCCTGAAGACCTACCATCATGATAACTGTTAATGCTTTTCCCGGCTGAAATGCAATCTCTGTTGTTTCAGAGCCCATCAGCTTCACCATTTCTTCATTAACAATCTTGATTACCATCTGTCCAGGGTTCAGACCGTTCATAACGTCCTGACCGATTGCTCGAGCTTCTACGTCTTTGACAAACTGTTTTACCACACGGAAGTTTACATCGGCCTCTAAGAGCGCAAGCTTTACTTCCTTAAGGGCAGCCGCAACATCCGCTTCTGTCAAGCGTCCTTTACTTCGCAGGTTCTTGAAGACGTTCTGCAGTTTTTCTGATAAACTGTCAAATGCCATATTATAATTCCTCTAAAATCTGGTTGGAGATTGTCTCAATATCATTTAGGATATTTTCATCCTTGGATTCCTTGAGTTCTTTTGCAAGCTCATGAATCTGTGCTACATTGTCCTTTATGTGCATGAACTTCTCTAACAGATGAAGCTTGTTTTCATAATCCATAAGCTTCTTGCTGCAACGTTGTACCATATCGTTCACACCCTGTCGGCTGATTCCCTCTTCTGCAGCAATCTCGCCAAGAGACAAATCATTAAGCACGAAGTCCTCATAGATACGACGCTGATGTTCATTTAGAAGTTCACCATAAAAATCATATAAATACGCAAGTTCTATCTTCGTTTCCATATCGCTCACCTATCAATAACCCACAAGAGTTCGCTTGCAAACTGTCAGGAGAAACGTTTTTACACGTTTCTCCTTGTGACCATTGGATAGATTACCACATACAAAAAGAGGTGTCAAGCTTTTTTTCTTGTCACCTCTGTCTTTTTATAATGAAGTTCTAACCACTCTTGGCTTGTATCCAGCCTTCTCCAGACTCTTAAGGATACTATTCTTGTGTTCAGTACCAAAGCTTTCCATTGTAATACGAAGCTCAACTGCCGCATTACGGTTGGTTGATACGAACTGGTTATGTTCAAGCTTGATTACGTTGCCCTGTTCTTTTGCGATAATATCCGCAACCATAGACAACTGACCTGGCTTATCTGGTAAAAGAACAGATACTGTAAAGATTCTGTCTCTAAAGATAAGCCCCTGCTGTACCACGGATGACATGGTTATGATGTCCATGTTACCGCCACTTAAGATAGATACCACCCGTTTATCCTTCACATCCAGATGCTTTAATGCAGCTACTGTCAGAAGACCGGAGTTCTCGACTACCATCTTATGATTTTCTACCATATCCAGAAATGAACCAATCAGTTCATCATCATCCACAGTGATGATATCATCTAAGTTCTCCTGAATATATGGAAAGATAAGATTTCCCGGAGTCTTTACAGCAGTACCGTCTGCAATCGTATTGATAGCTGGAAGTGTCGCTACTTTTCCAGCTTCAATAGAAGCCTGCATACAGTTTGCACCTACCGGCTCTACACCGATGACCTTAATCTTTGGATTTAAAAGCTTTGCAAGTGTTGCCACACCGGCAGCAAGTCCGCCACCACCGATTGGCACAAGAATATATTCTACCAGTGGAAGCTCTTTGAAGATTTCCATTGCAATACTTCCCTGACCCGTTGCAACTGCAAGGTCATCAAAAGGATGGATAAATGTATACCCATGCGTTTCGGCAAGTTCTAATGCATGTGCACAAGCCTCATCATATACATCACCATGAAGAATTACTTCTGCACCGAAGCTTTTGGTACGATTGATTTTGATTAGTGGTGTACCGGTAGGCATTACGATTACTGCCTTGCAGCCATAACGTTTTGCCGCATAAGCTACACCCTGTGCATGATTTCCAGCGGATGCTGTAATCAGTCCCTTGCTTCTTTCTTCATCGGTTAAAGTGCTAATCTTGTAATAAGCACCACGCACCTTGTATGCACCGGTAAGCTGCATATTTTCAGGCTTTAAGTACACCTTATTCCCGGTCTGCTCACTTAAAAACTCACTATAGATAAGCTTCGTCTCTAGTGTTACCTCTTTGACTTTTTCACTTGCCTCTTCAAATTTGTCTAATGTCAACATAACTTTTCATTCCTTCCACAAACCAACATTTCACATTTATTCCGTAGTCGTAAATAATGCATTTACAAATTCATCCGAATCAAACTTCTGCAAATCGTCAATCGTTTCGCCTACACCAATGTATTTTACCGGTACGTTTAATTCTGACTGAATTGCCACTGCAATACCACCCTTTGCCGTTCCATCCATCTTGGTCAGCACAATACCCGTGATGCCTGCAACCTCTGCGAATTCCTTCGCCTGAACCAAAGCGTTCTGTCCTGTTGTCGCATCCAGTACCACCAGGGTCTCTCGGAATGCATCTGGATATTCCTTCTCTAATATACGATTAATCTTACCCAATTCATTCATAAGATTTTTCTTATTATGAAGTCGTCCCGCAGTATCTACAATAAGTACATCTGCATTTCTTGCCTTTGCAGCGGCAGTTGCATCATATACAACAGCCCCTGGGTCAGAGCCTTCCGGTCCGCCAATCATATCCACGCCGGAACGTTTTGCCCATTCCTGCAACTGGTCTCCTGCCGCAGCACGGAAGGTATCTGCTCCTGCAATCACTACCTTCTTGCCAGCAGCCTTAAGCTTACCTGCAAGCTTGCCTACGGTAGTCGTCTTACCGACACCATTGACACCAATCACAAGAAGCACCGACTTCTCTTCTTCAAATCGGTAAGCAGTTTCTTCTACCTTCATCTGTTCCTTAATACTTTCAATTAACAGATTCTTGCAGTCTGCTGGTTCTTTGATATGATTCTCTTTTACTTTCTTGCGAAGGTCATCCAAGATATTCTGTGTTGCATGAATACCTAAGTCTCCCATGATAAGGATTTCTTCCAATTCCTCATAAAAATCCTCATCGATATTGGAGAAGCCACTGAAAATAGCATCAATTCCAGAGACAATGTTATTTCTTGTCTTCGTAAGACCTGCTACAAGCCTCCCAAAGAAGCCTTTCTTTTCTTCCATAAAATTATATTCCTCCTAAGAATTTGCAGCTTCGTTGCACAATGCTATTCCGATAAATCATTCTCAATTAAGTTAACTGACACAAGTGCAGATACACCCTTTTCCTGCATCGTGATACCATACAGACGGTCTGCAGCCGCCATAGTACCTCTTCTATGCGTAATAACGATGTACTGTGTATTCTGAGTCAACTTATTCAGATAGTTTGCAAAACGTATTACGTTCGAGTCATCCAGCGCAGCTTCAATTTCGTCTAAGAGACAGAATGGAGATGGCTTAAGTGACTGAATTGCAAATAGAAGCGCAATCGCGGTAAGTGCTTTTTCACCACCGGATAACTGCATCATATTCTGAAGCTTCTTTCCTGGTGGCTGCGCAATAATACGAATGCCACACTCTAAGATATCTTCATCCTCTACTAACTCTAAGGTACCATGTCCACCACCGAACAACTGCTTGAAGGTGGAGTCGAATTCCTTCTGAATCTCAGCAAATTTCTCTTCAAACTGCTTTCTCATACCGCTGTCTAACTCTTCAATAATTCCAATCAGAGTCTGCTCTGCTTCAATGAGATCGTCATGCTGTCCTTTTAGGAATTCATAACGTGCAGATACTTCCTTGTATTCCTCAATCGCATTGACGTTGACATCACCAAGCTTGCGGATTTCGTCTTTAATCTCAGCAATCATCTTCTTAAGCTCAGCCAGATTATCGTATACTTCCTTACGAAGCTCTTCTGCGGCATGTGGAGTAATCTCGTATTCCTCCCACATATAATTCATCTGATATTCTTCGGCTTCCTTGAGCTTTTCTAAGGAGTTGCCTAAGCGGATAAGCTCTCTGTCCAGATTGTTCTTGCGTCCTGAGATATCCTCCTGTTTCTGGAAAAATCCACGATAGGTCTCTGACATCTCATCCTTCTTGGTAAGACTTTCTGCAAGCTGTGCCTGTAAGCTTGCGGTCGCATCTGCGGATGCTGCGATGGTAAGTTTGATTTCCTCAATATCATGCAGCTTCTTCTCGACATCAGCCTTTGCCTGTGAAGAATTCGCATGCAATTCGTCGCGCTCTGCATCGAACTTTTCGATTTCCCCATGAATACGGAACAGGTTCTCCAATACGAACTGTATGCTCTGTCCCATGGTCGCTGCTTCCATTACAATATCGGAAACAACCTGCTTTGCAGATTCCTCCAATTTGGTCTGTTCCTCTAAAACGGTCTGGAAATTCTTACTCTCTTCTTCGATTTCAGCCTTACGGCGTTTTGCATATGCATCCTCTTCGAAAATCTTCTGCTTATTGGTGTTAATCTCAGCAATCTGGATTTCCATCTGGTCGCTTTCGCTCATGAGACTTGCAAATGCATTTTCGCTATCGTTCTTTTGCTGACGCGCACGTTCTACATTCATCTGTGCTGCTGTCTGTGCAATTACCTGTTCCTGAAGCTGTGCTTTTACAGCCACAAGTTCTTCTTCATTCAAGGCAAGTGCAGTTGCAATATCTTCTTTTCTTGCCTTCATATTCTCTAATTCACGAGAAATATCCTTGATATTCTTTTCTAATTCTTCGATTTCACGGTTTCTTGCAAGAAGGTTGGATGAATTCTTGAAGGCACCACCTGTCATGGAACCACCTGGGCTTAAGTACTCACCCTCTAACGTTACAATATGTAGCGCGTAGTGATGCTTTCTTGCAATCATAAGCGCATTGTCTACAGTATCTACGACAAGCACACGCCCCAACAGATATGCTGCTACTTCCTTATACTTCTCGTCACACTGTACCAGCTCATTTGCGATACCAATGACGCCGTTTTCATCCATAGCAGCTTCGTTCTTTGGATTCCCCTTAGCACTTACGCTGGTAAGTGGGAGGAATGTTGCACGTCCAAGACGATTTGCCTTTAAGAAGTCAATCATCTTCTTTGCGGTTGCTTCATCTTCCGTAACGATATTCTGGATATTGCCACCGAGCGCAGTTTCAATCGCAATCTCATACTTCTTCTCTACCTGAATCAAATCCGATACAACGCCAAGAAGTCCAGGATTTTGCGCCTTCTGCTCCATCACCTTACGAATAGAATTACCATATCCGTCGTAACGCTCCGCAATATTCTTCAGGGATTCCAGACGAGATTGCTGTTTGTGGTAATTTACCTGTGCCTCTTCCATCTTACGAGTATTCTCGCGGTCCTTTTCCTTCCAGTTGCGAACCTTCTCGAGCAGTTGGGCTTCCTGTGTTCTTGTCTGGGTCAACTGCTGATTCACCTTGGCAAGATCTGATTCATAGCCTTCTAAAACAGATAAGAGGTCTGCTTCTTCTGTCTTTCTGTCAAGCAATCGCTTGCTCAGCTCTGCCTTGCGGATATTGATCTGCTCTAACATCGTATCGAATCTCTGCTGACGTGCTTTGATAGATGCGTTGTTATTAAGAAGGTCGATTAATTCAGCCTGACCATTCTCTATCCCTGTATTGCATTCTGCAATCTTGGTCTGAATCGCTTCTAATTCACTCTGCGCCGCCGCTTTGCGTTCTTCAATCGCTGCGTTCTGCTGGTCTAATTCCGCCTTTTTCTCATCATAGGACTGCTTTGATACCAAGCGTTCCTGCTTGTCTTTTTCAATAGCGGCAAGACGAGAACTCAAGTGCTCGTCTGTCATCTCGGCCGTATGAATCTGTTCATTTAATACCTGAATCTGGCTTTCTAGCTTTTCCTTGGTTACGGAAGACTGGCTGATATTCTCACGAATAGAGTTAATCCTCTCATCCATGTCCTTCATCGCTTCTTCCAAAGCCGCATATTCTACACGAATCTTCTCATATGCAGCGTTGGTTTCTTCCATTTCTTCGCTTGCAATACGATACTTTTCGTTCTGTTCCTTCTGCTCACGTTCGATACGCTCCATCTCCAACAGGAACATATTGACATCTAATTCTTTTAATTCACTCTTCTTATTTAAGTATATCTTCGCCTTTTCCGACTGTCTCTCTAATGGCCCGACCTGACGTTCTAACTCGGCTAATATATCATTGACACGTACCAGATTCTCGCGTTCATTTTCCAGCTTCTTTTGTGCCGTTGCTTTACGCTTCTTATACTTTACAATACCAGCCGCTTCATCAAACAGCTCACGGCGTTCCTCTGGCTTACCACTTAAAATTCGGTCAATCTGTCCCTGACCGATGATAGAGTAACCCTCTTTACCGATACCTGTATCATAGAACAGCTCTGCCACTTCCTTGAGACGACAAATATTACCATTGATTAAGTATTCACTTTCGCCCGAACGATACAGACGTCTCGCAATCGTTACTTCTTCAAAATCAATTGCAAGCTGATGGTCAGAGTTGTCCAATGTGATGGCAACATACGCATAGCTTAACGGCTTACGATTCTCTGTTCCGGCGAAGATAACATCCTGCATGGAAGAACCACGCAGCTGCTTGGTACTCTGTTCCCCTAATACCCAGCGAACAGCATCTGCAACGTTGCTTTTACCACTACCATTCGGTCCTACGATGCCTGTAATACCATTATGAAACTCAAATACTATCTTATTCGCAAAGGATTTAAATCCATGTACCTCTAAACTTTTTAAATACATTCTCTACTCCCTTATATTAGGATTCAACGACAAGAGCGCGCGGTATGCAGCTTCCTGCTCCGCCGACTTCTTTGTATGTCCTGTCCCCGTACTCACTTGTTCGTCCCCAATCACGACTCCAACCGTAAAGTTTTTATCATGGTCCGGGCCTGTTTCTTCTAATAACACGTAGCTTAACTGCTCATGTTTTCCCTGCACTACCTCCTGCAGGATAGTCTTGCTATCATAAAAGAGCTTCTTATTCTCAATGTCCGTCAGAATGAATTTCTGGACAAACTCTTTTGCATTAGCAAAACCACCATCTAAATAGATTGCACCAATCACAGCCTCCAATGCATCTGATAAAATGGATTTTCTCTTTCTTCCACCTGTCTGGTCTTCACCCTTTCCCAATAAAAGGAAATGTCCCAGGTGAATTGCTTCTGTGCACAATGCAAGCGTAGGCTCACATACGATGCTCGCACGAAGCTTGGTAAGCTCTCCTTCGGTAAGCTTCGGATAATTATCATAGAGAAACTCGCTAGAAGTAAGCTCTAGCACCGCATCTCCCAAAAACTCCAATCTTTCGTTATCGGATAATTTTTTCATATGTTTTTCATTGGCATAAGAACTGTGGGTCAGTGCCTGTCGTAGTAATTCTTCATTATCGAACTGGTATCCAATGATACTCTGAAATTTCTTCAACTCTGACATAATTCCTCCTTGATACACTCCGGCATCTTTTTCTCCAATACCTTCGCATATCCATTTTTGATAGAAAAAACGTTCATCCTAGAATAATTAATTACGAAAACAGACTGTCGCCCCATAAATTACGAAAAGCATGAAGCGCTTCAAAGTAGATAAGGCGACGTTAAGCAACGCGTGGAGCCGTTCTACTTTGAAGTGATTCATGCGCTTCACAACCTATATAGCGACAGTCTATGATATTAATTATTAGCAATAGCGTTTTTGATCTGTTCTACAGCGTCACCAACTGTAACGATTTTTTCTGCCTCTTCGTTTGGAATTTCAATATCAAATTCTTCTTCAATGCCCATAATAATCTGGA
>CAYPAM010000081.1:0-7802 GCA_964408715.1 uncultured Lachnobacterium sp. | reverse complement strand
CCTTCTTGTAAGGTAATTGTCTCTTTATCACATTCTGTAAGACATAAATAGTTGTGATATATCGTCCCGTTTCTGTGATTCACGTATGAACCTATTTTACGGAATGTACCTTCTGCTATTCCTGTTTCTTCTACAAGCTCACGTTTGGCACAGCTCATACTATCCTCACCTTTTAGTGCGGAACCACCGGCTGTCACCTCATACCATCCACCATAATTTGGTTTACGATAATCCCTCTGCATTAGTAGATAATCTCCATCCGCATGGCGGACGATTATCTCACACACCAAATGAAATAAGCCTTCTGGAATTGCTTCTCCTCGGATTAAATCAATTCCTGTCAAATTTTCATTTTCATCATATGCGTCCCAAATTTCCATGTATGTACTCCTTTCATAACCTAGACTAAAAGTATTTTTCTTTATTTTATGAGATTATTTCTTGCTTCAATATGCTCGATTTCATCATAATAATCATTCAAAATCGGCAATACATGTCGTTCAACGTCTTCTACACTCATATATCCATCCGAATCCCAGACAATTCCTCCTTCAAATTCTAGCAAATAAGAAGGCCTGTCAATAAAATCTCCGAAGTCGTTGTAAACTCCGTCAGAATAGTACACATTCTGTAGATTACTATACTCACAAGTTACTTGTTCTCTCCTCAAAAGTGCATCACTTGCATCAAAAGACATATGTGTCGTATAAAAGCTTGTTGACATAAAAACAATCAAAATATTCAGGGCAAAACTTCCAACAAACACAACGCCAAAAACGATTCTGGTAAATGGTTCGACCCAACCCGGATTAATCATTGCTTCAAGTTTTTGCCCTTCTTCAAACATATCCTTCTGCAGGAATCTTCGAATCAAATTACGATGGGCTATTCCACCAAAAACAGCAGGTAGCCCCGCCATCAAGAATCCATATCCCCAGCTTTCTCCTGCGTAATACACCGTATCCTTGCTAAGAACCGCGTTGATTATTGCAACGATTAGGGCAAAAATCACACCAAGTACCAACTCATAAGCAAGCGCTGTTAGAAGTATGGATAATCCTTCTTTGGATGGTTTATCCCATTCCTTGACCCTTTTCACAGAATTGCATTCCTTAGGTAGCAACTCATATGGACTATTTTGGCTCTTTAAAAACTCATACAACCGCTTCTCATAGCCGGTAAAGGAGCCTTTTTTCTCCATCTGTCCATATTCTTTCATGGCTTCTTCATAATTTCCACATAAGAGTTGTCTATAGGCTGCGTCTCCTGTATAACGGATTAACAATACATATTCCTCGTATACCTCTAGCATCCCTTCTTCCAAATCTGGTTCCGGAACCTCGCTTAAGAATAGTCTAAGCATATCTTCCAGTTTCTCTGCTTTGATTCTTTCACTAGCTTCGATGTTCTTTGCAAACTCATTAATTCTGTTGTAATGTTTCCTTAAAAAGCCCCCAAGCATAGCAAAGCAAGCCTCTAGACGTTCTTTCGAATCAATATACGGATAATAATAACACTGAAAATTATCCGGCTCCAAATACTGCATTAACTCCGGAAGATGATAGAAATAGTTTTCGTTTTTGCCTAAGTAAACACGACAAAACAATGTATGCATCGGACAAACAATTTTCTCTTTCTTCGTCAATGCAAATTCCAACTTTATAATATTGTATTTTATGCTCCACACTGCACGTTTTTTATTCTCTGTGAAATCAACGGCTAGTGCACCTGCTTCATTGGAAAAAACCTCGATTAGGTTGTGCAGGTGTTGTATTAATTCCTTTGTTAACATTTTCGCAACATGACCTTTGACTATTAATGCAGTATAATATTATACTTTCTTGTAGCTATTTGTTCTTGCTTTATTAAATCATTTTCCCTCTGCGAATGATATGTTTAATATTCATATCCTTATCTATAAGAACAACGTTGCCCCAATATCCTGCATCTAACTTTCCATATTCTTTATCAATTCCTATGGCTTTTGCCGGATTCTCTGTGGCAGCGCGAACTGCGTCCTCTAAAGGTACATACATTTCTAAAACAGCCTTTTTCATACAATCATAGAGGCTGGTAACGCTTCCTGCGATGGTATTCGGATCCTCTGTAAGAACCGCCATTCCATCCGTGACTGTCACATCCTGCCCACCAAGCTGATACTGTCCGTTGGCAAGCCCACACGCTCTCATGCTGTCAGATATCAGAATCACTTTGTCTGCGCCAAACACATCAAATGTAAAACGAACCATTGCAGGATGAATATGAATTCCGTCACAGATAAGCTCCACTTCTGCACGATTCTCCCGTGCGGCAATAATCGGTCCCGGCTCCCTATGGTTCATGCCCGGCATGGCATTATACAGATGTGTCATATGTCGTGCACCATGGGCAAAAGCTTCTGCTGCTTCTTCATAAGTTGCCGCATTGTGTGCAAGCGATATATTAACCTCCTCGTGTAATGCATCTATAAACTCTATCGCTCCATCCATCTCCGGAGCAATATCCACAAGCTTAATCATTTCTCCGGATTTATCCTGCAAACGACGGAACATGTCTACATTCGGTAAAGAAATATATTCCGGATTTTGAGCACCGATTTTCTTTGGACTGATAAAAGGACCTTCCATATTAATACCGACAAGTTCTGCCCCTCTTTCATTCTTATGAATGGCTGCGGTTTCCATAATTCCGGAAAGAATTTCTTCGCTGTAAGTCATAGTTGCAGGACAAATAGCAAGTACACCTTTTCCTGCCTCAAAGTCTGCAATTGCCTGAATTCCATCTTCACTGGCATCACAAAAATCATACCCAACAGCTCCATGGAAGTGAATATCTACAAGGCCCGGAATAGCGCATAACCCCTCTGCATCTATCATTTCTTCTTCACTTATCAAAGAATTTTCTTCACACGATACAATGTCAGCAATTTTTTCTCCCTTAATTACAATATCCTTTTTTTCAAATTGATGGTTTGCAGTATATACCAATGCATTACGAATAATCATCTTTGCATCTCCCGTTTCATTTTATGATTTTGATTCTGTACCTATTTAACCAAGCAGGGAATATGCCTCTGCATCACAGATAATCGTAACATCCGGATGCATCTGCAACACAGATGCCGGAACCTGAGGTGTTATTGGTCCTGTGAATGCCTTCTTCACAATTTCAGCTTTATCCGCACCGCTAACCACCATAAGAATCTTCTTCGCCTTCATGATGGTGCCTATTCCCATGGATAATGCCTGACGCGGAACCTCATCTATAGAAGCAAAAAATCGCTTATTAGCCTCGATTGTACTTTCCTTCAAATCGGTAACATGAGTCATTTTCTCATACTCCTGATCCGGCTCATTAAATCCAATGTGTCCATTATGTCCCAATCCTAATAATTGCAAGTCGATTCCACCGATTTCCTCAATCAGTTTTTCGTAATCTTCGCATTCCTTTGCAGCATCTTCTACCATACCATTCGGCACATGGGTTCTTGCTTTATCAATATTCACATGATTAAACAGCTTGTCGTTCATGAAATAATAATAGCTTTGCTCATTATCTCGTGAAAGTCCCTTGTATTCATCCAGATTCACTGTCGTGATGCCCGAAAAATCCAAGTCTTTGGCTTCATACATTTCAATCAATCTCTGATATGTTCCGACCGGTGAGGAACCTGTTGCCAGACCTAATACACTGTTTGGCTTTAATGTCATCTGTGCTGCAATGATATTTGCAGCCTTTCTGCTCATTTCGTTGTAATCTTTTGTTCTTATGATTTTCATCTTCTTTTACAATCCTTTCCGGTGTTTTACCCTAATTTCCACATTTTATACAATAATATACTGCGCCTATCATTCCGGCATCGTTGCCTGATGTAGCAGCTTCGATTTTTACACGTTTTGCATATTCCGACATGATACGGCTCTTTACCTGCTTTCTCAATGGTTCGATAAAGTGTTCTTTCTGCGCACTGATTCCTCCGCCTATCAGAACCACTTCCGGATCAAACGTATGAATCAGACCAACCAGACCGTCTGCAACATAACCAATCCATTTATCGACGCATCCTTTTAGTGCCGCATCCTTTTCGATTGCAGAAAAGATTGTGCGTCCATTAACGACACCGTCTGCAAACAGGCTTTTCGGTATTTCACCTCTTTTAACACCCTGCTTTACCATTCTTACCAAAGCAGTAGTGGATGCATATTGTTCATAGCAGCCTCTGTTACCGCAAGGACATTTCCGTCCGTTATTGCGAATTATCGCATGACCAAGCTCTCCGGCTCCGCCACCACCGCCACACAGAATCTCGGAATTAATAATAATACCGCCGCCGACACCGGTTCCCAGCGTTATCATGACAGCATCAGAAAAGCCCTTGATTCCGCCAACCCACTGTTCAGCCAAAGCTGCACAGTTTGCATCATTCATCACACTTACCGGAACCGAATAGAGACTCTTAATATGTTCCTTAATACAACAGCCCTGCCAGTTTTTGATATGTCCTGCTGCTCCGATTACTGTACCTGTTTTTACATCAATTTGTCCGGTAGCCGATACACCAATACCTGCTATCTGTTTTTCCTGTATTTCATTTTCACGGATAAATTCTACCAGACTCTTCTTTACCGTCTCTATGAGAGGTGTCTCATAGTTGTCAAATGCCACATCATATGCAGCCATTTTTTCAACTACTCCGCACTCACTTACGGCTCCTATTTTTACCTGCGTACCACCGATATCAATTCCTATATAAATCATTTATATACTCCTTTCCTCCCCAGCTTCATAATACATCGCCTGACCACCTTTTTGCTACCAATAAAGCTGAATACCGGCAGCACAAAGATACTCTTGGAACTCTTGTAATTCCTTTTGATTTTCCCTAATCTCCTTCAATCCCACATGATGCTCCAGAGAATATGCTGCAAGTAACCCTGCAACCTCTCCAACATTCCATTCCACCGGATGCAATCGATAGCAACCGTTTGTCAAATGGGTAGTTCCGATATTTTTACACGCCGGAATCAAATTCGTCATTTTTATCGGAATCATAGCTCCCAGCGGAATCGTAAACGGAACTGTGGGACGATAGAAAAAGGATTTGGACTTTGTAGTAATATGTAAATCAATCGGATAGCTTCCTACCCCTACGCTATCATAGAAGCGTGCAGACTCGTTGGTGCTAAGCTCATTTTCTCCGACCGTAAATACCGACCGGATACGCCTGCTTTCTCTTACATAATAGCGTTTGGTCATTCCGTCTGCGGTGCCTACCACCTCCGGACAAGGCGCAAAATATGGATATCCCGCTTCTGTCTGAAGCCAATAAAAATAACTAAGCGTCAACTGCTTTGCCATCTCTCGATTCTCAACCGCATCCGCAGAATCAAAGGTATTTCCAAAAGAATAATCATTCTGCGGCCAATTTAAAAGGGTAACATCATACGGTTCATATCCTTCCTTAAAATGGTCTGCACAAATAATACGGCGATACGTAAATAGCCCAAACAGCTCCTTGCCATCCGCATCTCGTTCTCCATCAAACATTCCATATCGTTTTGCCCGTCCTGTGGCAGCATCCGGTCCATACATGCTAAACAGCGGATACCCGTCATACGGCGTCTGCTTCTTCTTAAAGAACTCATATTCTGATGGTTTTTCTATAACGAAATCACCCTTCTTCTTGTTTGCAAAGGCCAATGTCCAGGTTACCGGCTGTCTGTCTTCGCTGTCAAAGTCCTTTGCAGCAGAAGGTTCTCCGGTCATTGCAAAGCTTTCTGCCCCGGTCACATAAGCACATCCGCTTTGAGCGATTAGCTCACCCTCGTCAGTTCCGTCCAGAAAATAACTTCCGGTCACTTGGTAAAGCTCCTCATTACTCTTTACACAAAGACTTTTAATCATGGTTTCATCGGCTTCTACCGACACCAGAGAGGTAAAATAATAGATTTGAAGCAGTCCGTTGTCTAAATATGGTTGGAGCATCTCCATCAATAATTGCAGCGCTAATTTGGGCGGATGAGATAATCGGCTCACCGTAGAGCCTGCCGGGCAAAACAGCTCTTTTGTTTTCAGTTCGTCAATGATATATGGGTGATTTCTGTAATGTTCCCTTACCTTGTTTCGGTAGGCACGGTAAGAAGCCGTACAACCGGTCGTCTCAATCCACTGATGCTCATCCGGTGGAACAGCCTGTGTCGTAAGCTGACCTCCAATCCAATCTGTTTCTTCAAACAGAATGGTTCTTTTTCCGGATTTTGCCGCAGAGTATGCCGCTAAGGTTCCTCCAAGACTTCCACCAAAAATCACAATATCTGCTGATATGTATTTCATCCCTATCCTGACATTCCTTCCAAAAATTTATTCTTATAACAGTTCTTGCTCTTGAATCCACGCAGAAAGCTCCTGTGCCATCTTTTCATGACGTATCATAGACGGATGTCCTACTGCTCCCTCTCCATCCTCCGGCTTTCCCGCTGTAAATTCATAATAATATACCATAACTTCCGGCTTAGAAACGGCTTTCGCAGACTCACAAACCTCTGTCATTAGCATTCTGTTCATTGCTCCTGCACAGCACACAATCGGTGTTTTAGGATAACAGTCTCTTAAACATCTTAGGAATTTTGTGTATTCCTCTTGAAATGCCTGTTTTCGGTCTGTATGTTCTCTTGTATAACTGGAATCATTCGTGCCCAGGTTTATGACGATTAAATCAAGGTTGTCCTTTGAAAAATCATATCCTTCCTGCTCCCAGCCCATTCTGGCAAACAAGCTATAATCGGTGTACGGATACACCCTTGGCACTAATACTCCTGTATTCGGAACCTCCACATCCGGATCCACATAACTGGAGATAATTCCAATGCCGCTCCACGAAATCAACGTAAACTCAGCATCAAGCTTCTTTGCAGTCAGCGCAGCATAGGCTTTTAGCGGATTTTCCGTTTGCGTCAGAAAACCGTCTCCCGCATTGCCCTCATTACCGAATCCACAAGTAATAGAATCGCCGATAAATTGTATATGCTTTTGTTTTGCTTCTGTTTTCGTAACCTTTGCATTTTCATCTAAAATGAATTTGCAAATCGCAGCATAGGCATACTGATTCTCTGAGGTTTTTACCAATCGAACCCTCACCTTTTCATCGGTATCATTTTCCCAAAGCAAATACTCCTTGCGTCCTGCCTCCAGGGAAAACTTCCTGTACGGAACTTCCATGTCGTTAATATAGACAGCCATCCAAGCCTGAAAATCTACGCCGCCGCCTTCAGAAGCAAGCTCCGCTGCTAAATATTTTCCTTCCAATACAAATTCAACGTAGGAAGCAGAATGGCACAAATACAACAAATTGTCCCGCTCTACACATCTTCCGGAAATTCGTAAGTTTAATTCGTTAGGAAGATACGTTCTTGTTATCATCCTTCCATTACCTCCTTCTATTAGACCACAGATGGAGATACTATATTTTTCCACAAATTGTATCCCAACCGTCTGATATCATCTCCTTGCGAATATGCAAATGGCAGATATTCTGCTTCCAGCTCATCAATCTGAGTCACTTCATTTGCAAGATAACGTTCCAATATATCCTTGGTATATTCCAATCGCTGTTTTATACCGCCGATACGCGCGCATTGCACTTCAAAACCAAAGGACTTATTCTCTAAATTCCACTGTTGTTCAAAAGCATGATAAAAATCATCCACATAGACAAGCAGTGTTGGAATTTCTTCCCCGACAATCTTTTCTAAGGTTGTCTTGTCTCTATCTTTATATGCCCCTCGAATACGAAGCCCTAAGTC
>CAYPAM010000080.1:0-7941 GCA_964408715.1 uncultured Lachnobacterium sp. | reverse complement strand
ACCAATATGGAGACATCGAACTACTTTGTAGATGACAATAGCCTAAAGACGCTGACCTTCTATATGAATACGCTTGCCGGAGCGAATACTTCGGTAGCTGGTCAGGGTATGGCGGCTGCGGCTTCGCTCATTATGTTCTTACCAAACCTGATTCTGTTCGTTATCTTACAGAATAAGGTTATGAACACAATGGCGAACTCAGGTATCAAATAAGGAAAAGGGAGAGAACGATGAAAAACATGAAGAATCTTATGTTAAAAGTATCTGCCGCATTCCTTGTTGCGATTACTCTGATTACAGGCTTAGATCTCGTAACTGTGTATGCAGATACACCTTACAAAACATATATGATGGACGGCTATGGCGCAATCAGTGAGACACAGACAGCCTATGAGGCCTATGAAACCATCACTAAGTTCGGCGACCAGGGATTTTCCGGTGCCGAGGACATGTGTGTAACAGACGATGGCAGAATCTATATTGCTGATACACAAAATGCCCGCATTCTGGTTGGAACACTTGAGGGTGAATATGTTACCACCATTGGAGAGGGCACTTTGGTATCTCCTAGAGGCGTGTATGTTACAAGTAATGGTCATGTATATGTTGCAGACCGTGATGCAGAATCCGTATTCGAATTCGATGCAGATGGAACGCTTCTGAATACATACACCAAACCGACCAGCCCATTATATGGTGAGACAACCAGCTTCTTACCAATCAAAATCGTAGTAAATGACGCAGGCGTTATGTATATTGTCTGCGAATCCAATACCAATGGTATTGTTGAGATTTCTCCAACAGAGGGCGGAACCTTCCTTGGTTACTTCGGTACCAACTTTGCTTCTGCTGACCTGTGGACCATTTTCCGTCGTGCCATCGCAACCGATGCACAGAAGGCTAAGATGGTAAGCAACATTCCTTCTACACCAGACAACCTCGCGATTGATGACAGAGGTTTGATTCTGACAGTAACACGTGGTGATGTAAAACAGACCTTAAAGAGACTGAATATCTCAGGTAAGAATCTGATTGAAGAGTGTCCGGGTTATGCAGACCTTCCTGCAGCAGTATGTGCAGGCGGACATGACAATATCTTTGTTGTAGATAAACAGGGTTACATCTACGAATACAACAACGAAGGCGAATTGCTTTTCGTATTCGGTGGATTGGATGATGGTACACAGCGAGTTGGTCTGTCAACCATCGCGGCAAGTATCCAGACAGATACGGAAGACAGAATCTACGTATTAGATACAGATAAGAACCAGATTCAGGTATACGAACCAACCGAGTTTACAAACCTTCTGCATGAAGCGTTGTATCTCTACTCCAAGGGTCTCTATACCGAAAGTAAAGAACCATTATCTAAGGTTCTTGAGATGAACAGCATGTACGACTACGCAAACAAAGCGATGGGTCGTGCCTACTTTCAGGAAGAAAACTATGAGATGGCTCTTTATTATGCAAGACTTGCAAAGGATTACGAAGGATATTCCGAATCCTTCTGGGAGATTCGTAACCAATGGCTGAAGCAGAATCTTGTATCCGTGCTTCTTATTGCAGTTGCAATCTATGTAGTTGTAAAAATAGCAAAGTTACTCGATGCAAAGAAGGGTATCTTCAACGGCGTTCGCGCGTTAAAGGCTAAGGCAAAGGAGAATACTGTTGTATCGAATCTGTCTTATGCAAGCTATTTTATGAAGCATCCAATCGACGGCTCTTATGGAATTGCAAGAGAAAGACGCGCTTCATGGATTGCCCCAAGCATTATTATGGCAATCTTTACAATAGAATTTGTGATTGACAAATATCTCAGTGGATTCCTTTGGAAGATGATAAGAGATGGCAGATATGAGATTTTTTCAGATGTTGGCAAAATTCTACTTGTGATTGTTGGTCTTACCGCATGTCATTATCTGGTATGTACCATTAATGATGGGGAAGGCACGGTTAAGAAGATATATACCTACTTCTGTTACAGCCTGATGCCATATGTGCTTCTTACTCCGGTAAGATTCGTATTGACACAGGTGTTAACAGTCAATGAGAACTTCTTAATTACATTGATTGACGTAATTATATACGTATGGGTGCTGGTGCTTGCTGTACTTGCAATCAAGGAAGTAAATAACTACACGGCAAAAGAAACCTTCAAGGTTATTGCTTTAACCATATTTACAATATTAATTATGGCACTACTTATTTTCATTATCTATGTATTATGGGCACAGGTATTCGAATTCATAAGTGCTATATATGGAGAGGTGGTGTATCGTCTTGGCTTCTAAAAAGAAAATAATCGCTGGTATCTTAGCTCTTGCAGTAGTGCTTACCGCAATTCCTGTGACAGCGTTCCTCGCAACAGACAACGAGGATGCTCAGACAGAAAACACGCAGAGCGATACACAGCCTGAAAAACCAACCAATACAGAGGATGCTACTACAGCACAGACGCAGGATCCTGTTACTATGGATGACTACACAGTCATCGCCGAAAGTGACACCTACAAGATGCACTTCTATGAACCAAGACTTTCGGTAATCCTCGAGAATAAAGAAACCGGTGCTATCATCGAATCCACCTTAAGTGATGAGAAGGATGATGGAACAAGCAACGGAGCTTGGCAGGGCTATATGAAGTCCGCAGTTGTCATTACTGCAATTTCCGGTATCAATGATACCCTCCAGGTCGACCTGTTAAACACCGAGCACACCAAGGAAGTGACTTATACAGAGAACGGATTTTCTGCAAAGCTGTATTTTCCAAAGTATGAGTTTGGCCTTACATTAGAAGCGTACCTAGAGGGTGACCAGTTCGTAGTCAATGTACCGGACGAATCCATCGTAGAGTACAAGGCAGACAACTATATCGGTTCCATTACCTTATATCCATTTATGGGATATACCTACCTTGGAGATACAGAAGGTTACATGCTGATTCCGGATGGCAATGGCGCGCTGATTTCCTTGGATGATAAGGAAGGCAGATATATAAGCGGTTTCTCACAGATGATTTATGGCAGTGATGCCGGATTTAGAGAAGTCGTAACACAGTCTCTGCTTTGGGAAAGATATGACACGGTAGTAGATGTTAATCAGGTTATCGCTCCAATCTTTGGCATGGCACATACCGAGGATGAAATCGCTTATCTTGCAGTAGTAGAAAACGGAGAGAAGAGAGCGTACATCGAGGCACAGCCAAATGGTGCAACTGTTGCCTACAACCGTTGCTTTGCACGTTTTATTTTAAGAACTATATACGTGCAGCCACTAAACCAGTCTAACTCGGGTACAGTAAAAACAGCAGAAAAGGACCGCATGCACAGTGACTTAACCGTACGCTACATGCTCTTGTCCGGTGATGCTGCAAACTATTCCGGAATGGCAGTTGCGTACCGCGACTACCTCCTTGACAATGACCTTGTTACCGTAAAGGATACTTCTTATAACACAAGAGTAGACTTCCTCGGAAGCGAACAGGAAGAGTTCCTGATGGGAACAACCTCTGTTGTTATGACAACAACAGATAACATCAAAGAGATGTATGCACAGCTTCAGACAGCGGGCGTTGAGAACGTCCTGACTATCTACAAGGGCTGGCAGAAGGGTGGTTTGTATTCCCTTCCAATCAGCTCCTACAAAGCAGACGGCGCGATTGGTGGAACCACGGCGTTAACGGAGCTTATCCAGGATTCTGCAGAAGATGGCTATGATATTTACTTGTATAATGATGCACTGCGTATCAATGCAAGAACCAATCTTACCACCTTTGATGCCATGAAGATGATAAACAAGAGAACTTTCTCGGAAGACCTTCATGAAGAAGTATACGATGTCTTCTATTATCTTCTCCCTACAAAGACACAGGAGAAGCTAAACAGTCTGGTAACAAGCTATACCAAGAAGGGCGTCGGAAACCTTGCAATTGCAGGTGTTTCAAATACGATGTTCTCTTATAGCTCAAAGGGCAGCTATTATGACAGAGCGTATACAGCAGGCGTATATGCAGATGCAATTGCTTCTGTAGATGAAAGTACCAACTTAATCTTAGAGCAGCCATTTGCTTATCTTTGGAACAATACAGATGCATTCCTTGATATGCCTCTTGGTTCCTCAGAATACATGTATGTGGATGAAGACGTACCATTCCTTTCTATGGTATTAAAGGGCATCCTTCCAATGTATTCCGATTATGTAAACTTCGAAGCTGATAAGACAGAATTCTTCTTACAGATGGTAGAGTCTGGTGTATATCCTTCCTTCTATCTGACCTATGAGAATTCATCAGCATTGATATATACCAACTCATCAGACCTGTACAGCACACAGTTTGACATCTACAAAAACACTCTGGTGGAATATGATGCAATGCTTCGTGCAGTAGCAAAGCAGGTAGAAGGCGCATTCATTATGAGTCATGAAAAGACTGCTGATGACGTGGTAAAAGTAACTTATGACAACGGCGTTGTTATTTACGTAAACTATTCAGAAAATGCAGTAACGGTTGATGGCGTAGAGATCGACGCACTGTCTTATAAGGTTGGTGAAGTATAATGAGCGAAGAAATGACAATGGAAAAACCAAAATTGAGCAAAAAAGAATTAAAAGCGATACGTAAGCGAGTAAAGCCGGGTCGCTTGGCAAAAAGAGAAGCAGTAGCGGGTCTGTTGTTTATTTCACCATGGATTATAGGTGCAGCAATCTTCCTGTTATATCCGTTAGTGAATTCGTTCTGGTATTCATTACATAAAATTAACTTCTTTAAGCAGCAGTTCCTGTTCATGGGATATGAAAACTATACACAGGTGCTTCTGGTTGATAAAGACTTTATGCCTGCGCTGATATCCTATGTGACATCAACGATAATATCCGTGCCGATTATCGTAGTATTCGCGTTGATTATCGCGATGATGCTGAACCAGAATATCAAAGGAAAAGGTATTTTCCGTCTGATATTCTTCCTTCCGGTTATTATCGTAAGTGGACCAATCCTAGGGATGCTGTCATCCCAGGGGGCTGGTACGATTACCGCGATTGATATGCAGGCAATTACCGGTGCGATTGAGACCTTCCTGCCAAGCTCCTTCGCGGAACCAATCTCAGAGATTTTCAGCAACATGATTACCATTCTGTGGTATTCCGGGGTGCAGATTCTGATTTTCCTTTCAGGACTTCAGAAGATTGACCGCTCCATTTACGAAGCAGCGAAAATTGATGGCGGTTCCGGATGGGAATGTTTCTGGAAGATTACACTTCCAACCATTAAACCGCTGATTATGCTGAATGCTATTTACACAATTGTATTTATTTCAAATAATGACCAGAATGAAATTATCGGCATGATTAAGTCGTCTATGACTTCTGGTACAAAGGAAAAGGGATATGGTTATGCCGCAGCAATGGCGTGGATTTATTCCCTTGTAGTTCTTCTTATCGTAGGACTGTGTGCATTGCTCTTCGTTGCAAAGAAGGATGTATATGCAAAACAGGTAGCGAAGGCTAAGAAGGCGATGAAGAAGGAACGTAGATTAGAGAGAAAGATAGAAAGGAGAAGTGCAAGAAATGCAAAGAAGATCGAACGCGCAAGACACAAACGCAGCTACAAGACCTACGACGGCTCAGGCGACTACTAAAAAGTTTAACAAAGACAAAGTGCGCAAGTTCTTCATGGGTTCTAAGGACAAAGAAGGTTTCCTGAAGCAATTTGTAATCTATGCACTTTTGATTTGTATTGGATTTATCTATATCTATCCGCTGCTTTACATGATTTCAAGCAGCTTTATGAGCTTGGATGACTTGTTAGATTCTTCTATCAAGTGGATTCCAAGTGCGCTGACACTGGATAACTATCTGCAGGCTGGTAAGAGTATGGATTTCTGGTCCTCACTGCTTCAGAGCATTATCGTCGCAGGAGTACCGACCATCTGTAATCTGGTGTCCTGTTCACTTGTTGGTTATGGTTTGGCAAGATTTGAATTCCCTGGAAAGAAGATAGCGTTTGCACTTATTGTTTTCAGCTTCATCTTACCATCGCAGATTACCATGATTTCAACCTACAGATTGTATACAGAGCTTGATATTTTAAATAGCCTGTGGGCATTTATTATTCCTTCTATTTTGGGAATGGGTATCAATGCTCCAATCTTCATACTGATATTCTATCAGTTCTTCAGACAGGTACCAAAGGTATTGATTGAAGCGGCTCAGATTGACGGTGCAGGATATCTGAAATCTTTCTTAAAGATTTCGCTTCCATCCGCATCGCCAGCGATTATTACCGTAGCATTATTCTCATTTGTATGGTACTGGAACGAGTCCTATCTAACGCAGATGTATGTAACCGGTGCTATCTCCGGTGCGAATATCGGAAGTGACTTTAGCTGGACGACGCTGGTTGTACAGCTGGATAAGTTCGCGGCAAACTATAATGAGTATGCAACAACTAGCGGAAGTCAGGCGACAAGCTTGAACGAATCTATCAATATGGCTGGTACAATGCTTAGTATTTTACCACTGCTTCTGATGTACTTTGTACTCCAGAGATACTTCGTAGAAAGTATTGATAGAACAGGTATTACAGGCGAATAATTTTCGATTATTTTAGCAAAACCAAAAACCCTAGGCATATTGCACAAAACCAAAACTGTTTTGTCAGTTGTCTAGGGTATTTTTATTGTTAAAAACACATATATTTTATAAAATGCTATATTATTTCATAAAAAAGTATACAAAAAAGTAAAATATTATGTTATAATGTAAATATCAAAATTGGGAGGATTCCCAAGGGAAATATAAGGAGGGCTATTCTTATGAAAAAGAGAATTGTGGCAAGTGTGCTTGCGCTCGCTATGGTGTTAGGTCTCGCAACTGGTTGCGGAACAACATCTGGTGGCGGAGGTTCCACTACAACAGAAGTTTCCGGCGAAACAAAAGAAGTTGTAATCGGCGACATCACTTACAATGTTGCAACAGATATGACAACTGACAAGATTACACTTACATACTTCCATTTCGACCAGGATGAAACAGTGAAATATTTGGCAGAAAGATTCATGGAGCTTTATCCAAATATCACAGTAAAACCAGTTAAGTACACTGGGGATGATTACGGCGGAGCATTACAGAACCTAGCAAACAACAATGAAATGCCAGACGTATTCATGGTATATGACTGCGACTTCGCATTAACTGACCAGTTATACGCTGATATTTCTGGATTCTGGAATACAGACCCTGAGACACAGAACCTTGCAGATACAGTCAATGATGCAGGTCTTGGATGCTATGGTACATCTGCAAGATTTGCAGTACCTGTTAAGTTCTTCCCAGGCATCATGTACGTAGATAACAACGTCCTTGAAACATTAAACGTAGAAGCTCCAACACAGCAGTGGACATGGAGTGACATGATTCAGTTAATCAAGGATTGTACAAACTACAAACACGCAAATGGTAAATATTACGGATTAGGATATTACAACAGATTGGACTCTTACTACGGAATCGCTTCTTCACAGTCTATCGTTGGTGAATTTGGCTTCGATGGTAAGCTGTTTGATTTATCAGCTTGGGCAGTAGGTGAGCAGGAATTCGCTTCCTTAAAGCAGGCTGGTTATGTTGCTCCACGTCAGGGAACAACAGCTATGGAAACATGGATGGGTGATATCACAGCTTGGGAAGGTGCTACAGGACATGTTGCAATGTTCTCTGAAGCATTCTGGACTTATCAGAACCTCTGGGCAACAGAAGCTTACGAACAGTACAACTTAGATATCGTACCATATGTTATTCCGGCAGTATCTGAAGAAGACGCATCGGCTGACCATCATTCAATCGCAACTATCGACTTTGGTGGTGTTGCAGATTCATGTAGCTACAAACGAGAAGCTTACGAATTATTAAAATTCATGAGCTTTGGTGTTGATGGATGGTTAACAA
>CAYPAM010000079.1:0-7976 GCA_964408715.1 uncultured Lachnobacterium sp. | reverse complement strand
ACACGCAAAGTTTGCGTATTGTTTCAATGTATATATCAAAGCATAAGAAACATTTGTCTTTTTCTTCTTTGGAAGTTTCATAACTTTATCAAAAGGATTATCTTCAATATATCCTTGACTTTCGCAATAAGAGAAGAACTGTTCGACCAAACTATATACAACACCAACACCATCTCTGCCATAGTCTTTTAGCATATCTATAAAAACAGTATTTAAAATTTTGATAGTAACCGCTTTCAGCTTCAAACCACCAATTTCTTTTAAAAACATATTTTCTATATTTGTTGTTCTAGTTTGTTTGGTGTTTCCAGACCATTGACGTTCCACAGAATGAAGTTCTAACCATTCTAACATGGTAGCACGTAATGTAATCCCTTTTTTGCTTTTGTCAATGGATATCTCGGCAGAACGCATTTTATCATATTGTTTCTTTCTTGCATTTGCTATTTCAAATGCTTCCTTTTTCGTCTTGGCAGTACCAGTTGCATATTTAGGTCTTCCAAGTTCTGTTTTATATTTACACAGTAATCTACATTGCCATTTATTGCTATACAACAACTGTTCTATATATATCATAACTCTCTTTGGGGGATTTTGGTATAGTTTTTTGGTATAATTTGTTTTTAAATTATACCACATTTCTAGGCAATAAAAAAAATCAACGTTCCAAGAAACGTTGATTTTACTGAGTTTTTTAAAGCTACTAACGGGAGTCGGACCCGTGACCTCTACATTACCAATGTAGCGCTCTACCACCTGAGCTATAGTAGCATTTATGATGTGACCGAAGTCAACTATCAAATAATACTATACGACTTCCCAATTGTCAACATCAAATTTCCACAAGGTAATGGTTATATGCATTGATTACAATCGTGTTGCCGACCCTGTCCTCTCGTGGAAACTGTCTTCCGTAATTCATATGTACATGCCCGTGCACGAAATACTTGGGCTCGTATTTTTCTATTAATCTGCCAAATACCTCAAAACCCTGATGGCACAGGTCTTCTCCATCATTTACACCAAAAGCAGGTGCATGCGACACAAGGATGTCGAAGCCCTTCTTAGTGAAGAGCTTCCACCACAAACGTTCTACGCGCTTTCGCATTTCCTTTTCTGTGTACTGATTATTGCCTCGATTGTAGCGCTGGCAGCCACCAAGCCCTAGGATGCGCACCCCTTCAAACTCGTAGATATCATCTTCAATACAGATGCATCCTTCTGGCGGATTTTTGTCGTATTTATCATGGTTGCCATGCACATACAAGACAGGGATTGTGGTCATTGTAGTCAGAAAGCTTAAGTATTCTCCCTTCAAATCGCCACATGACACAATCAAATCGATTCCATCGAATTCTTCTCGCCTGAAGTAATCCCAGTAGCCAACAGATTCTTCGTCCGCTAAAAATAATATTTTCATTCTTCTTTGCTTTCCTCTACACCCTTCAATTCCACAACCGGTTTTGCCCCTTCGATAAGCTCGCTGACCGATGGAATGTCCCCTACTACATTCTCCACCAGCCAATCCATTTTCATGATATCCTCCGGCTGCATTGATTCATTCTCCTTATTCCTCAAAACACCATCCTGCGAATAGATTTCGCCAAAAAACGGATAGATATGACCACCTGTGACATCATATCGCATATGGTCTATCAAGTGTCGCACACCTACCGGCACGTGCTTGGAACAGATTAGGTCAATCACACCTGCTGACATTCCCCACCAGTAATTGAGCGCCTTTGTCTCCGCTTCACCCTCGGACTGATATGCTCCGGCAAGAATGCTCTGAATCATCTTCTCATAGAAGATACCCCAGTTCCACAACGGCATTACCAGATTCGTCGCCTCACCGTTTTCGTATTTGTATAAGCCGAATTCTCTTGATGCAGAAAGCGGTGTAATCATATCCTGATTTGACACATAGTGGATGTCATTTTTCAACAGGAATGTGTCCAGGTCATAGCCCTTCTTGGTTGACCATTCCAGATATACCTTCGCTCTTGGATTCACGCAGCTTGCACCAAGCGCAAACGCATTGATATTGGCAATCATTCCATAGATTGGATAGTCTGCTACATATGCAATCTTGTCATTTTCCGCCATCGCTCCAGCTACCATACCAGAGAGAAACTTTGCCTCGTACATTCTCGCATAATAGGTTCGGATGTGCTTTGAAGGCTCGTTCAATGAGCAGTTTAGGATTTTTACCTCAGGATGCTCGACCGCCACCTTCATGGAAGCCTTCATGTGCTGTGGAGCGATTTCAAAAATAATACTTGCTCCTTTTGCGATGACGTCATTTAGAACCTCTTCAATATTCTCTTCGGTGACATTTTCCACACAGATTGTCCGAATCTGGTCTGGGAAGGAATCCTCCAGATAGCTTCTGCCTAGGTCATGTGCATATGTCCAATCGGACACCTGTGCCGTCTTTGGATATAAGAATGCAACCGTGAATTTCTTCGTGGAGGTTGGCAGGAAGTAACTAAAGAGATTCTTCTTGTCTGCAACCTTCTTTGGATCCATGACGAGGTCCACGTTATCTTTTTCCGTCAGGACGACAAATTCACTCCAACACTTTGAGATGCCCTCCGCGAATTCCTGGCGGGACATCTGGAGCATCTTATCGTACCCATATACATTCGAAAAAGTCACAAGTGCGTCCCCGACTGTTATTGGCAGCTTATTTCCACCTCTTGACTCGAAGGCCTTTGTAAAATGGAAATGCACACGGTCAAATTCCTCCCTTGTCTGTTCATCCCAAGGCATGTCTGCTCTAACATTTGCCAGAAGCTTTTCCGCATTGCCCAGACGCGTGAATTCCACCGTATTCAAACCAGTTACCTCATGAAACTTCATAAACTCATAATAGAGCTTGATATGGTCGTCTTCCGTCAGTTTTGGAATCTTACGTGTTACAAATGCCACAATGGAATCCGCCTTGAAGTATTTCAACACGCTGACACGCTTATTTCCCTCTACCACGTAATAACGGTTCATGAATTCATAGGCAACAATCGGGTCTCGAATGCCTTCTGCCACCTGCGCATCCGCAAGATGTGCCCACTTAAATGCAAACTCTGAATTTTGCTCCAGAATTGGCATGAAATTCGCAGCAAAGGCATAGGTTCTTCCCCTTGTGCTCGTTCCTACGACATTTTCCAAAGGAATATTTATCAAACCAAGATTTTGCTCGGTCTGTATCTCCTCATGTGTTAAAATCTCATCTAAAACCGGCAGATATGGCGAACGGCCTTGTGCCAGACATGTTTTCTGTTCTTTTTTCCCAAGCTTGAGCGCTTCCTGATATTCAACCTCTCCCATTTTGCACCTCACACTTTTTATTTTTCCCCTATTCTAGCACAAAAATTTGCAGAATCCTACAAAAAGCAAAAAAATAAAAGATTTTCTTCCATTCCACGTATATGTTTGATATAATGTTTGCTAGGAAATAGGTACTATAGGAGGGAATTGATGGATTCAATTACAAAAGAACAGGCTGACATCATCGGCGAGATTGCAAACATCTGCACGGGGAACGCCGCGACAGCACTTAGTCTGATGACCAACCACAAGACCAATATTACCACACCGGTAGTTGAGGTGCTTGCGAAAGAGGATGCACTCACCAAGCCGGACCGTATCTTAGTTAAGGTTCCTTATACGAAGGGATTAGACGGAACGAATCTGATGGTACTCAAGGAGCAGGATGCACTCATTATCGCCAACCTTATGATGGGCGGCGATGGCACAGATGTGTCTCATATGTCATTTGATGAAATCACACTTTCGGCGATTTCTGAAGCCATGAATCAGATGTGCGGACGCATTGCTACATCGATGTCACAGCTTTTACACACTCCAACGGATATTGGTTTTCCACTTATTAATTCTAAGTACAAGACCACCTTTGAGATTCCGGAGGAGCTATGTAATGGAACCGACATCGTAAAAGTAACTTTCCGTTTATCTATTGATGGATTAATTAACAGCGCACTGTGGCAGTTATATCCGCTTAGTATTGTAAAACAGATTTTAGAGCAGGAGGGCTTATAATAATGGCAAAGACAATTTTAGTAGTAGATGACGCAGCTTTCATGAGAATGATGCTGAAAGATATTCTTACAAAGGCTGGCTATGACGTAGTTGGCGAAGCAGCAGATGGTATTGAAGCACTTAGCAAATACCAGGAATTAAAACCAGACCTTGTAACTCTTGATATCACAATGCCAAACAAAGATGGTATCGCAGCGTTGAAGGACATCAAGGCTTTTGATCCAAGTGCATTATGCGTTATGTGTTCTGCAATGGGACAGCAGTCAATGGTTATTGAAGCTATTCAGGCTGGTGCGAAGGATTTCATCGTAAAACCTTTCCAGGCGGATCGTGTTATTGAATCAATTAGAAAAGTATTAGGTTAATCAAAAAGGCTGATGCAGCGTGGATTTTGAGGTAAAATCCATTTTGCATCAGCCTATTTTTATATCTCTCGTAGCTTCTCGATTGCACATTCCGTAAGGATAGGTTTTCCGTGCTCGTATATGAAGGCGCGTTTCTCAGAGCCCACAAATACATCTGCGGAGTATTCGTCTGTCAATGCGGAGAGGCTTCTTACCTCTGTCTCTGTGCATCCCGTCATATCCATCATAAGGAAATATGCATCTTCAAATTTGTACAGCTGGTTGAAAGGAAGACTTTCCATCTGCACCTGCTTAGCATAACGCATAACCGTGTCTAGTTCTTCGAATGCAAACAACGCAATAATCTTAATGGTTTCCTTTGATTTGTCGTCCAAATCAGCCCCTGTGCCTGCTTTTTTCTTCGCATTTTCGCCACCGGCTTGTGAAGCAGTTTTCGTCTTCTTCACAATTTCAGCAACATCCTCCAGATTTGCCTTATTTTTGATTTCATCCAGCTTCTGCTTTGGAATTGAACCAAGGATACCATTTACGATGTCCTTTATGTGTTCCATCATGCCTTCCGTTCCCGGATGCTCGGAAAAGGTCAATGACAGTGTATGGTCTGGCAGAATATCTGCACGCACCGTCTTTAGACCCATGTCGAATTTGGTCTCAAATTCCTGCTCTGCCATATCGAATATCTGATTCATAAATTGCTGTGTACGCACACCATTGCTGATAATCTCATCAATGGTATATCCCAGTTCAAGGATTTCATCTTCTGTAATGATACAACGAATGGTATGATTTCCTTCACGGCTAAATTCCATACTGTCACTCTCCTTTCTTGCCTACTCAGTCTGGAAACTGCTATTTTGCTTCCATCATTTACTCTTTCATCTGCTTGATTTTACCACGGATTCGCTGCAAAGTATTGTCGATAGACTTTGGACTCTTACTCATAATCTCTGCAATCTGCGTATAGCTGTTTCCTTCCAGATATAAGTATAACACAGTTCGCTCCATAGAACTCAAGTTTTCTTTCAATCTGTGAAAAAACTCTTCTCTGCCTTCCTGCTCAATCAGCATCTGTTCCGGACTAACGTTGTGGTCCGTCACCACTTCCTCGAGATTCATTCCCTCTTCTCCATCCTGATTAGAAAAAGAAATATATGTGTTCAAGGGCTGATGCTTCTTGCGATTCGACGCTTCTAATGCAGAATACAACTGTCTGCTGATGCACAGGTCCGCAAATGAGAAAAAGGATGTCTCTTTCTCTTCCTTGTAGTCTCTGACCGCCTTAAAAAGCCCAATCATGCCCTCCTGTATCAAATCATCGGTCTCTCCGCCGATAAGATACATCGCGTTGGTCTTCTTACGAACCAGCGGCTTATACTTTTCCATAATGTAGTCTGCTATATGCGACTCTCCGGCGCGAAGCATTCGAATGAGTTCTTCATCCGTGTAGGTTGCGTAATTCATGTATATCCCCTAATTAAAATATTGTTACCCTAGTTCTTCAAATAGGACTTCTCTCTTGCAAAAAGTATTACTTCCTGCCAAGACGCTGGCGTACAATCTCATAAGCTAAAACGCCAGTTGCAACGGATGCGTTCAGGGAATCGATATCCCCCTTCATCGGAATCGTCGCAATCATGTCACAGTTTTCTTTTACAAGCTTGCTTACACCTTCCCCTTCGTTGCCAATAACAAGTCCGATAGAGCCTGTAAGGTTTAGGTCATACATTGGTGTACCGTCCATATCTGCACAGACGAACCACATGCCCTTGTCCTTCAGTTCCTTGATGGTCTGGGTAATATTGGTTACCTTTGCAACAGGGGTGTAATTAATCGCACCTGCGGAGGTTCTTGCAACGGTTGGCGTAAGACCAACTGCGCGGCGTTTTGGAATGATGATTCCGTGTGCGCCTGCCTGATTTGCTGTACGAATAATCGCACCCAGGTTGTGTGGGTCTTCAATTCCATCTAAAATAATGATAAATGGAGCCTCGCCCTTTTCTTCTGCCTTTGCAAGGATATCCTCCACCTCTGCATAATCATATGCTGCAGATATTGCAATAACACCCTGATGCTTTCCGCCAGTTTCTGAAATCTGGTCTAAGCGCTCCTTGGTTACATAATTGATGATGGTGTCGCCTTTTCTGGCTTCTCTTGTGATGGATTTGATTGGTCCATCCTGACATCCATCCAAAACAAATAGTTTGTCAATGGTTTTTCCAGAACGAAATGCCTCGAGTACCGCGTTACGTCCTTCGATTTTGTTTTCTTCGAATCCCATATGTCTTCCTCTTTCTAATCGTAAACTCCGTGTATCAATCACCTTGTTTTGCTTATCTAAGATATGCGCTTTTTAGTGCTGGATATGCGCCTTTTCTAGTCCAAGCTTCGTCAACTCCACGATTCTTGAAAAATCATCCTTCAGATACAGATATCCCATCAACGCCTCAAAGCCGGTCGCCTTACGGTAATCCAGCATGCTGGCATTTTTCGCCATGGTTGGCGACTTGGCATTGCGACCTCTGCGATAGACATCCGCCTCTTCCTCGGTCAAATCCCCCTCCAATGCATCTATCATTTTCGCCTGACTGGCTGCTTTTACGATGTGACTGGTATGCTGGTGAAGCTGGTTTGCTTTGGTATTCCCCTTTCCAACCACGATAGAGCGGATAACCAAGTCAAAAATACCGTCTCCGATATAGGCCAACGCAAGCGGTGAATAGGTTTTGATATCCACCTCTTTGATATCAAACTGTTCCTTGATATAAGAGTCAATTTTCATTTCCATTAAACAAGCTCCCATTTTACGCCTTCTCTTGTGTCTTTAATTGCAACACCCTTCGCAAGAAGTTCATCACGGATGGCGTCTGCCTTCGCAAAATCCTTCTCTTTCTTAGCGGCTGCACGTTCTTCGATTTTGGCAAGCACAAACGCTTCTAATTCTGCATCAATTCCTGCATTTTCAGATTGAGACGCAAGTTTTTCGCCTTCCTCATAAAGATTTAAGGATAATACATAGTCAAAATCATTGAGCAATGCAAGCTTTGTGGCATCATTTGCATCAGCCTTTAATACATCATACAGCATGGTAATCGCCATAGAAGTATTCAAGTCATTGCACAGTGCATCCTGAAAGCTTGCCTTATACTGTGCAAAAATCTCCTGATTTACCTCGCCGTCATTTTTCAGCTCAGCAACCTTCTTTGCCAGCTTATTGTATGCCACAACCATATTATCCAATGCTTCATAAGAAAATACAAGTGGTTTACGATAATGTGACTGTAAACAGAACATTCTGTAAACCAATGGATTGTAGCCCTTGCTTTCAAGCAGGGAAACCGTTAAAAAGTCGCCCTTTGACTTGCTCATTTTGCCAGACTGGTCGTTCAAATGGTTGACATGGAACCAATAGTTACACCATTTATGTCCTGTGTAGCTTTCTGACTGTGCGATTTCATTGGTGTGGTGTGGGAAGATATTATCCACGCCACCACAGTGAATATCCATATATTCGCCAAGATGCTTCATACTGATGCAGGAGCATTCAATATGCCA
>CAYPAM010000078.1:0-8095 GCA_964408715.1 uncultured Lachnobacterium sp. | reverse complement strand
CGGATAAACTCATTATCAACACTTACATCGCGAATGAAGGAACCATTGATTTTTACCTTGTGTGCGTTCACACGCTCCACCTTGGCACCAATTTCTTCAATTGCCTGTAGTAATACATTAATGTCCCTAACGTTTGGTAGGTTTTCGATTGTAACGGTCTCATCCGTCATAATTGCGGCTGCCAAAATAGCCAGTGCTGCATTCTTTGCACCACCGATTTCAACTTCGCCGTATAAAGGATTACCACCTTTGATTACATACTGTTCCATCTGTCACCTCTACAAACTATGTCCTAGTTTATATTATTCATTACTTCCCTAAATGTTATTCTGGTTTTGTAATTTCTCAATTAAACGTTCGACGGTTTCTTCCACATTCAGCCCCTCTTCTGACACACAAATATCTGCGTACTTCTCGTACAGCAGCGTCCGTTCTGTGTATAAGTCATACAGAGTCTGCCCATCCTTTAAAACCACTCCGCGTCCTTTAATATCAGACAAACGTTTTTCGATAATGGAGTATGGCACCTCCAAATATACGACTGTGCCAATCTCCTTCAGATGCTCCATAGCTTCTGCACCGTATACGACACTTCCACCAGTTGCAATAATCGTTCTTGTACAATCCAGACTTGCATTCACGCGGTTTTCCACCTCGATAAAGCCGTCTGTGCCCACCTCTTCAATAATCTCTCGAAGAAGCTTTCCTTCCTTTTCCTGAATGACCAGATCGGCATCCAGAAACTGATATCCCAACACCTTGGCGAGGATAACACCAACTGTGCTTTTCCCAACGCCCGGCATTCCGATTAAAACAATGTTATTTTTTGTATTCATTACTCTGCTGTTTCTGTTGTTGTCTCTGACTCTGTTTCTGAGGTTGCTTCAGAGCCTGTTTCCTTTTCAGAACCAGTTTCAGATTCTGTCTCTGTTTCCTGTGTGAATACATGGTGGAAGTCAATTGTTGCGACAGCGCTTTCGTCTACTGTCCATCCATCATTTTCCTGCCAGCCTTTCATTACTTCTTCATATAAAGCTGTTTCACGATCCGCAATGATTGCTTCACGGTTTTCTTCTGTTGCTTCCTCATCTGTATCAGCATCAATTCTTACGATGTAAAGAGCATCCTCTGTTTCGATTACATCAGATACTTCACCTTCTTTTAAAGCCTTTAACGCTGCAAGAAGAGTTTCATCCATAGAGTCGTCATCTTCGTATGTTGCGTATGCGTCTGTTGTAACATCATAATCATAAGCTTCTGCTACATCTTCTAATGTAGATTCTGCGATTTCCTTTACCATCTTACTTGCTGTTTCCTTAAATGCAGCAACTTCTTCCTCTGTATAATCTGTCCAGTTGTAGCTGCTGTCATAAGAACCATCAATTGCGATTTCTACATATGAGAATCCACGCATATTTGCTTCTTCATCACTTACATTGTAATCTGTGTCAGCGATGATTGCGTTGTACATATACCATTCGATTGTGTAAAGAGTTAATAAACTTTCTGCGTATTCCTGTGTTGCACCCATTTCTTCCAGTGCATCTTCTGTATTGCTTGTCATGAACGCAGTAGCAGCATCCTTAATCTTCTGCTCATCCTCTGTAGAGAGTGTTACGTTGTAATCTGACATATGCGCTTTCAATGTGTACATATCGTGAAGATATGACATGATAGAAGTCAAAAGGCTTTCTTTCATTGTAGAACCTGAGCCATAGAGGTCAGTATCCCATAAATCATCTACTCCGAAGTATGATGCATACAACTGGTATGTATCATCCATAGCGGCCTTCTGGTATTTTGCCATAAAGTTTACAAATCCGAGAGTAACTGTCTCCTCTCCATATGTTGCGGCTGTCTTTTCTGCATCTATTCCACATCCTGCAAATACAGACATGCAAAGTGCTCCTGTTAATACAAGAGCTGCTAATTTCTTAATTGCTTTCATATTTCCTCCTAAAACAAGACCCAGTGGGTCACAATATCATCATTATATTATAGTGCCTTTTCCCTAATCTAGCAAGGTTTTTCTGTGGAAAACTGGTGAACATTCTGTGAATCGCCGGCATTCTCCTGCAAAAACTGCATCATTTCCAGTAATTTTTTCAAAATCTCTATGACATCCTTGCCCTTTTCACGCGAGTTCGCATTCAGCACATAGGTAAAATATGGCGCCTGACTATCCGCCGTAAACTTAAGCGACGGCTTGCACACATCCAGAAGCTGTGGAATACGAATTGGATTAATCGGTGCCTTTTCATACATAACCAGCTTGATTTCTTCGCCCTTCTGGCTGATTTCACGCACATAGACGCTATGCGCCATATATTTCAGACGTGCAATCGTAAGGAGATTCTGTACAGATTTTGGCGGTTCCCCAAATCGGTCAATCAGCTCATCCAGCATCTGTTCAACCTCTTCTTCCGTCTCGATACCGGCAATGCGCTTGTAGATATCGAGCTTTTGCATCTCGTTTACCACATAGGCTGGCGGAATATAGGCATTGGTATTGATATCAATAGAGGTCTCAAACTTCTCCTCTACGACATCGCCTTTTGCTTCCTTGACCGCCTCGTTGAGCATCTTACAATAGAGGTCATAACCAACAGCCTCCATATGTCCGCTCTGCTGCGCGCCAAGCAGATTGCCTGCGCCACGAATCTCTAAGTCCCGCATTGCAATCTTAAAGCCACTTCCAAGCTCGGAATATTCCTTCATTGCTGCAAGACGTTTCTCTGCCACCTCACGCAGCATCTTGTTTCGGCGATACATAAGAAATGCATACGCCGTTCGATTCGAGCGTCCAACACGGCCTCGCAACTGATAGAGCTGTGACAGCCCCATATTGTCCGCATCATGAATAATCATGGTATTGACATTGGAGATATCTAGCCCTGTCTCAATAATGGTCGTGGAAACCAGCACGTCTATCTCTCCATTGATGAATCGGTACATGATTTTTTCCAGCTCGCTTTCCTTCATCTGACCATGTGCGAATGCCACATTGGCATCCGGCACAAGCGCCTGAATCTTTGTCGTCACCTCATCAATGTCCTTTACCTTATTATAGACATAGAACACCTGACCGTCTCTCGCAAGCTCGCGATTGATAGCCTCACGTACCATCTCTTCATTATATTCCATGACATACGTCTGGATTGGAAGACGGTCCAACGGTGGCTCCTCAAGCACACTCATATCACGAATTCCAATCAGGCTCATATGAAGCGTTCTTGGTATTGGTGTCGCCGTCAGCGTCAGTACATCCACATTGGTCTTCATCTGCTTGATTTTCTCTTTGTGCGTAACACCAAAACGCTGTTCCTCGTCAATGACGAGCAATCCCAAATCCTTAAAAGCCACATCCTTCGACAGAATGCGGTGCGTTCCAACGACAATATCCACCTGTCCTTTTTTCAAATCCTCAACCGTGCGCTTCATCTCTGCACTGCTGCGGAAACGGCACATCAAATCCACTCGAACCGGAAAGTCCTTCATACGCTGGGCAAAGGTATTGTATATCTGCTGTGCCAGAATGGTGGTAGGTGCCAAATACGCCACCTGCTTTCCCTCCTGCACCGCCTTGAAGGCAGCACGAATCGCCACCTCTGTCTTGCCGTAGCCGACATCGCCACAGATGAGACGGTCCATAATCTTATTGCTTTCCATATCGCGCTTGGTATCCGCAATCGCAAGCTCCTGATCCTGCGTCTCTTCAAAAGGAAACAGTTCTTCAAACTCCCTTTGCCATACCGTATCCGGTCCATAGACAAATCCATTCTTCTCCTCGCGAAGCGCGTACAGCTTCACAAGGTCGGCTGCAATTTCCTTGACTGCGCCACGCACTCTGGTCTTCGTCTTCGCCCATTCCTGACCGCCGAGGCGATTGAGCTTCGGCTTCTTGGCATCCTTGCCGGCGTATTTTTGAATCATCTCCAGTTGGGTCGCCAGAATATAGAGATTGGAGCCACCCGCATACTCAATCTTGATATAATCCTTTAAGGTCTTGTCGACCTCGATTTTTTCGATTCCCTTGTATACGCCAAGTCCGTGATTCTCATGAACGACATAGTCGCCCACACTCAGGTCGGTAAAGCTTGCTATCTTCTCTCCCTCATAGGTTCTGTGGCGTTTTTTCTTCTTTTTCTCTGCCCCAAAAATATCAGACTCTGTAATCACCGCAAACTGCAGAATCGGGTAATCGAAGCCCTTTCGCACCTTGCCGTAGCAGACCATAATCTGCCCTTCTACAAGCGCATGGTCATAATCCTCGGTATAAAAGCTTGCCAATCCCTCATCCAGCAGGTCCTCTGCCAGACGCTTTGCGCGCGTCCTTGAGCCGGACAGCAGGACAATCTTATAATGATTTTTCCGGTAATTCTTTAAATCCTTCACCAGAAGCTCAAAGCTATTATTATAGGAATTTACGCTCTTGACATGGATTCCAAAAACACCCTGCTGCTTTAAACCGTTTGCCTTTGCATCCAGTGCCGCAAGTGAAAAGCAGGAGTACTGCTGGCATTTGCCCAGCACCTCCTTCTGTCCAAATAGCTCCTTCATCTGTCCCGGCAGAATATAGCCCTTCTCCAGACGATGCTTCATACTCTCGGAAAACTCCATCTCTGTCTGCTTGCCACGCTCGACACAACGCGTCATCTCATCAAAATATATAAATGTATTCTCCGAATTAAAATAATCCAAAAGTCCCTTTCTCTCATCCGTAAAATACGACAAATATGCATCCATACCTGCATAAATAGACAGCTCGCCCCATTCTAAGGCCTTTTCTTCGGCAGTTGATAACATTCGGTGCGCTTCCTCTGTCTTCATCTCTGTGCGAAGCTTCTCGGATACCCTCTTTGCCTCTGCAAGAAGCTTCTCGATACCAGCGCGCTTTTCTTCTTCTGAAAGCACCAGCTCGCAGGCTGGATAGATACGAATCTCATCCAGATTCTCAATCGACTTCTGACTCTCCGTATCAAAGATACGAATCGTATCAATCTCATCGCCCCACATCTCGATACGAACAGGATTCTCCTCCGTCAATGGGAAAACGTCCAGTATTCCGCCACGAAGCGCAAACTGTCCCATGGTCTCTACCTGATATTCCTTCTCGTATCCCATGCTTACCAGTTGCCTCGTAACCGCCTCGAGCGACACCTCATCCCCCGGAGCAAGGGTCAGCACGCTGTTGTAGATTTTCTCTGGTGGTGCCTGTGTATTCATAAGGGCATCAAAGGTCGTAATGACGGTTACACTGTCTCTTTCATGTATCGCCTTGAGCGCGCGGATACGCTCTGCCGTCAGTACATTGCCACGGATATCAGACTGGTAGAACAGCACGTCCTTTGCAGGAAAATACACTGCGTTCGGGTCAAAAAAGAGATAGTCTTCATACAATTCCTTCGCTTTTTGCTCATGAAAAGTAACAATGACCTTGTTGCACACAACGCCATTGTTCATTGAATACATCATATGTGGTTTTTGTGGGTCAATACATCCCGTGATAGAATATAAGCCCCGCTCTTTTTGCGCCGTTTTTACCATATCCACAAAACCACTCAGGTTTTGCAATGGCTCTGCCAATGTCCTCACTGTCTACTCCTGCTTCTTCGCATTATAATCATTCATTGCCTTATCTACATCGCCCTGCATCATAAGCACTGCCGCCTGAACCACATCCGGCATTACTTCTTTTAGCTTAGCGTTATCTTCTTCTGAAAAATGTCCCAGCACATAATCTGCCAAGTCCCAGCCGCTTGGCTTTTCGCCAACGCCGACCTTGATTCGCATAAAGCCCTGTGTTCCTGTGTGGGCAATCAGGCTCTTGATACCATTATGTCCACCTGCGCTGCCCTTCTTTCGAATACGGATATTGCCTGGGGCAAGACTGATATCATCAAAAATCACAAGCATATCCGTCTCCGGGTCTAGCTTGTAGAAATTCAGAATCTCCCCCACGCTCTCACCGCTTAGATTCATATAGGTCTCCGGTTTCACCAATAACACCTTCTGTCCCTCGATGACACCCGTTCCACACAAGGCCTTGTGCTTTTTCTCTTTCACACTGATTCCATACTTGTCAGCAATTGCATCAATCGCCCGAAATCCTGCATTGTGTCTTGTATTTTCATATTTTTTGCCTGGGTTCCCCAGTCCAACAATTACAAACATGTCTTAACCTCTTTCATTACAAACTTCATGGAAGCTATAAGATTATAATATAAAACTGCAAAATCGTCTAGCAAAAGTAAAGGAGCTTGCCGTTTTGGAATGTGACCTCTCGGCAGCCCCTTTGTGCTTACTCATTTGCAATTTCTTCCTGGTATTTGTTCAAAATCAGCTTCTGAAGCTGATCTCTTGTTGTCGAGCTAATTGGATGAGCGATATCGCGATATTCTCCATCGGCTGCCTTACGACTTGGCATAGCGATGAATAACCCCTTCTCACCATCAATCACCTTGATATCGTGTACCACGAATTCACCTTCAATCGTGATTGATACGACCGCCTTTAGCTTGCCCTCCTTCTCCACTTTCCGAATCCGTACATCTGTAATTTCCATAGATAGACCCCCTCTCGTTCTTCGGAATCGATATGTGCTCTTTTTTCAGACAACTTTATTATATCATATAAATTTTCTAACAACAAGCCAATTGTTCTTGTTTGCAAAATGCCATAATAGGGGTATAATATAAAAGGAGAATTTTGATTTTCAGAAAGGGAAATTTTATGTATACATTGAACTTTAACCATCCAATTCACGTATATTTCATGGGAATTGGTGGAATCAGCATGAGTGGCCTTGCAGAGATTCTCTTAGAAGAAGGATTTACCATCTCTGGTTCTGACATGAAGGAATCCACACTCACCAAACAATTAGAAGAAAAGGGCGTAACTATCCATTACAGCCAGGTGGCATCCAACATCACCCCAAGCATCGACCTTGTTGTATATACCGCGGCTATTCGCGAGGATAACGAGGAGTGGATTGCAGCACGTGATATGGGTATTCCAATGCTTACCCGCGCCGAGCTGCTTGGACAGATTATGGACAATTATAGCCAATCCATCGCTGTATCCGGCACACATGGCAAAACCACAACGACGTCCATGATTAGCCAGATTCTCTTAGAAGCCAAGACCGACCCAACCATCACGGTTGGCGGTATCCTGTCTGCTATCGGCGGCAATCTGCGTGTCGGCAATTCGGAAGTATTCATCTCCGAAGCCTGTGAATATACCAACAGCTTCTTAAACTTCCGTCCAAAATACAGCATCATCTTAAATGTAGAAGCAGAACACCTCGACTTTTTCAAGGACCTCGACGATGTTCGCGCTTCCTTCAAGAAGTTTGCTGCAAACACACGCCCTGATGGAGCAACCATCATCAATGGCGAGATTGACAATTACGAGGCATTGGTCGAAGGGCTTCCTCATACAGTAGTTACATACGGCTTCGATTCCCGTTTTGACTTCTATGCAGAAAACATTACCTTTGACGAAAATGCATGTGCTATGTTTACCGCTATGCGTGGTGGCAAGAAGCTTGTAGATGTTCACCTCAATGTTCCGGGTATGCATAACGTATCCAATGCACTCTCAGCCATTGCGCTTGCAACGCTTATGGACATTCCACAGGCTGCACTGCTTGGCGGACTTCGCAAGTTCGGCGGTGCCAACCGTCGTTTCCAGTACAAGGGACAGGTACATGGCATCACCATTATTGACGACTATGCACATCATCCAACGGAAATTGCTGCTACACTTTCCGCGGCTGCAAATTATCCTCACAAACGCCTTGTACTCGTGTTCCAGCCACATACTTACACCAGAACGCAGGCATTCCTGCAGGAGTTTGCAGATATTCTCTCTCAGGCTGATGTACTCATACTTGCGGATATTTACGCTGCTCGCGAGAAAAACACCATCGGAATTTCTTCGAAGGACCTTCTCGAACGCATCAAGGAAAAAGGCACAGAATGCTATTATTTCCCTGCTTTTGAAGAAATCGAAAAATTTTTATTAAAAAATTGTGTAAACGGCGACCTGTTGATAACTATGGGAGCCGGAAACGTTGTAGAAATCGGCGAAT
>CAYPAM010000077.1:0-8115 GCA_964408715.1 uncultured Lachnobacterium sp. | reverse complement strand
TCTCCATATTGGTCCATACCTGCTGGAACACGAGGATTGCAGCTGTTGCAATCGCCGGCTTAATCATTGGAATGATTACCTTGCGGTATACCTGAAAATCCGTAGCTCCGTCGATGTAAGCAGCTTCGATAAGAGAATCGGGAACCTGATCCACGAACTGTTTTACAAGGAAAAGAGCAACCGGCAATGCCAAAAGCGGAAGGATATGTGCCCAAATCGTGTTATTAACATGAAAGAAGCAGATAACCAAAAATCTTGGAATAAGTACCGCTGTTCCTACGAACATGATTGCCAGCTGGTTGATGCTCATCATCATATTTCTGCCCTTGAATTTGAGCTTAGAAAGCGCAAACGCTGTCAATGTTGTTAAAAGCAGTGATAAACCAACCGTAAGTACTGTAACAAGCAAGCTGTTGAATACATAACGTGTCAATGGAATACTTGATGTATCGCTAAACTTCATCAGCTTTGTAAAGTTATCCAAGGTTGGATTGTTTACAAAGAAGGTTGGAGGGAACGCGAACAGTTCTTCCATTGGTTTGAATGCATGATTGATAATGAATATAATTGGCAAAGCCATGAAGATTACCAGAGGAAGAAGTATTAAGATAATCTTAATCTGGCTTTTTTCGAATTTTGCAGGGTTAATTCTTTTTCCCTTATATGCCATAGCTTTTTCCTCCTTTCTAATCCTTCTCTGTCAAAAGCGCATTAGCAGCCTTTGAGAATATCTGTACGATAAGAAGCAGTACAACGGATACCGCTGCCGCATAACCCATCTCGTAACGTAAGAAACCATAGTCTTCAATGTGGTTTACGATAAGCTGGGATGCATAACCCGGTGAAGGGTTACCTACCAGAAGTGCCGAAATCGCACCATTCTGGAACGCTCCTACGATTGCCATAACCGCTGCGAACAGCATCTGTGGCTTCATCTGTGGAATGGTTACATAAATCATTTCCTGGAAACGATTCTTAACACCGTCGATAGCTGCTGCCTCATACAGTGTTTCGTCTGAGTTTAAGATACCGGCAATCATGGATAAGAAGCCGATACCCATCGATGACCACAAGCCGATGATGATTACGATTGGAAGCACATAATCAGCATTAATCAGCCAGATAACCGGTTCGGTGATTACACCAAGGCTCATCAGCCAGCTGTTAAGAAGTCCTGTCTGGTCACCTGAGAAGATAACCTTCCAAAGCACCGCCATTGCAACACCTGTTGTTAAACTTGGAGAGTAAAGGATTAATGCAAAAATCGTTCTTGGTACCTTGGATAAGTTACACAACGCCCATGCGAGGATGAAGGATAATACGTATCCGCCCACACCTACTACAACGGCATATACTACCGTATTCGGTAATACATACTGCATGAATACATCGTCATTGGTAATCAATGTGATGTAGTTTAAAAATCCGACCCAGCTAGGGAATTCAATCGCGTTAAAGTTCGTAAACGAAAGAATAACAGCCAAAATTACCGGAACCAGGATAAATATTGTAAAAATAAGCGCATATGGGAAGACGAACAAATAACCATTTGGGTTATTGTCGCGTCTTGCTATTTTATTTCTTTTTCTTGAATGCTTTTTCTTTTTTACAGCAGGGGTTGCTTCCGCAGCATCCACCACCTCTGTTGCCTCTACCGGAGGTGCATATTCTATTTTGTTTTCGCTCATATCATGTCACCTCACTAATCTTCTCTACCGAGAATTTCTTTTACGCTCTCGATGGTTGGAATCTTGTATTCCTTCAATACATTTCCTTCCGAATCAATATAGCCGAATTCCTCCAGCTTACGCTCAATTTCTCGGTTAATCGTCTTAACTGCCTCGTCGATACGAGTCTGTTCATTATCACCGTTTACTACAATGTCATTGAAAGCGTTACTCATCTCGCGCTCTAAGAGGTATGTACCCGGAATACGCGCAACATCAACTACGTTTGCCATGAATTCTAAGATTACTTCCTTATGGTCAGTATCCCATGGCAACTGTGCGAATGCCTTTGTATTCGCTGTTGGCCACATATACTCGTCGCCGTAGGTAATCTGCATGGTCTGACCGAATGTAGCCTGAACCTCTGCGGATGACCACCATTTTACGAATTCCCAAGCCTGTGCTTCTCTGTCAGAATCACTCTTGAAGATGACGGTTGATTCTGCACAACCACAGGTTGCCGCATCGATGGTTCCATCTTCCTGTAAGGTACCAGGTGCGACTGCAATTTCCCATGAACCATCCAATTCAGGAGCCGCGTTGGTTAACATGTTGTACATGTTGTAATCTGCGATGCCAATTGGCATGTCACCATTTCTGAAATGCTGATAATAGTTATCAATGTTGTTTGGCATATCATAGATAGTGAATAAATCTGTAAGTGCCGTAAAGCCCTTGATTGCCTCTTCTTCGCCTAAAGCTGTACCAAGCTCGGCTGTCTCATAATACAGGGAACCGCCATTTTGTACAACCAGTGGAGTTGTACCATGGAAATTTCTCATTGCAAGCATACCGGATGCCGGATAGTAGAAATCCAAGCCTCTCATCTGAAGCTCCGGAAGCATATCAATAACGTCCTGCATCGTCTTAGGAACCTCCAAGCCCAATTTCTCTAATACGTCAGTTCTGTAATACAGTACCCAGAAGTTCATGGTTTCCGGCATAGAGTAAATGCTGTCGCCGATGGTTCCTGTCAGGAAGAAGCCCGGTTCATAGTCCGCCGCCGCTTCACGGAAGTCTTCAAACTGTGTCATGTCAACTAACGCACCTCGAATCGCAAGCTCGTAAGGCACCGTGTAGTTAATACCGGTTGCAACGTCAGGCGCATTTCCTGACGCGTTGGAAAGTACCAGCTTATACTGGTCTGGCATAATACTGATATCTACCTCAATTCCGGTTGCAGGTGTGAACTGTTCATCAATCATCTTCTGCATAACTTCTACATACTGTGTAGAACGGCTTACCCATACCTGCAAATGCTCTGCATCGGTATTGCTTGTTGAGTATGCCTGATCCGTAAAGGATGAAACAAATCTCATAATGTTCATCCAAAGTGACCGGAAGAAGTTTGGTGCTTTTGGAAGCTGTGCATCCTCCTGATAGATGTATACACGATCAATTGCAAGATTATTTCTAATTAAACTGTCAATGGTATTTGCTAAGTAGCGGTTTGCAGAGTTTGCGCTAGTAGAAAGCTCGGCGATACGGTAAGGAATCTCGTCCGGGTTATCCGCAAGACTGATTAACTGCTCTGCCGCAATAATGATAGAAGACATAACTGCTACGTTTTTGTCACTCTTACTATATGGAAGCATGCTTTCTTCTAACTCATACAGTATATCTGCATATCCGTACAATGTCTTTTCCAGATTAGGAATGTATTTGGACAGCTTCAAATCTCTGTACTTATCAGAGTTAGTACCTGCAACCTTGGTAATCTCAAGAGCAAGGTCATTGATACCTGACATGATAATGTCTAACTGTTCCATTACATTGCGGATAACATCCATATTAATAGTAAAGGAAATGGTATGTACGCCTTCTTCTAAGTACACGCTTAGGTTGTTACCCTCTTCGTCTGTAAGTGTTGACGTCTTGTACTTGGTAGAATAATCAACACCATACGTCTGAAACGCTGTATTTGGAATCTCTCCGTCAATTCTTACATCGAGGAACACCTGAAAGTCTGTCTTGTCTGACTGTCTGTAATTCATTGCGATGTAGTAGTAGCCGGCCTTATCTACCTGAAACTGATAGGTAACCTGCTGCCCTGCTGTATCGAAGGAAGCGGAATCCAATGTGTTTAACACGGTATCTACTGTTTCATATGGATATACGCTTGTATCGAATTCACATACCCCATGAATGGAAGAATCGTTTGCCTCGTAGATGTCCTCACCCTGAATGGTGATAAGCTCACTACCTGCTGCAATCTCAGAGCCTGTGTACTCTTCCACTTCAAATGGAGCAACCAATGTGATATTTCCTAATAAGAAGTTTCCTTCATTTACTGTAAAAGTAAAAACATGCTCTCCTGCCGTAAACTCCAGCGCCAATGGCTCTGAGTGTCTGTAGCTCGAATCCATAAGGTACTTCTCTTCCCAGCGGATAAGCTTGTTTGGAATCGTTACAACCTCGTTTCCATATCTATCATAGGATTTCTCTTCATCCTTGGTATAATAAGTCTCCAATTCCAGATTTCTACATTCATAGAATGGAGATTCTCCATCTACCAGCATAGACATCTCAATTGGAAGAATCGATTCGTCATATGATAAATAGTCAAACAGCACAAAATACTGTCCATCCTCCGGTACATTCACAGTAATGCTCACTGTGTCGTTCAGCTCCATGTCCAGCACCTTATTTCCATCCTCATATTCTCTTATTTCATCTGTAAGCTTCGCGTTGCCGATATCCGCCACGCTCTCTTCTACATTGATGATAAGATTCTCACCCTTGTATTCCGGAAGCGTGTATTTTGCACTCACCTGTGTATAGTTGCTTGTAAGTCGCTCACTGCTGTACCCAGCATCGTAAGTAGCTTCTCCAGAGCTTGTAGTCCCTGTCTCATCCGCCAATATTGGAGATGTTCCAAGACTCGTTAAGCCTAAACATGCCGCAAGTCCGAAAGCAACTATCTTTGGGATAGTATTCTTAATTCCTTTACGTCCCATATTGTCCTCCTTACCCTTTGTTTCCCATCTGACAAGAATAGTTAAATCATTTCAGCAATTTATGATTTTTTAAATTACTTTAGTTTTTTATATAATACTATGATAACTACCAAAAGTCAATGACATATTGGTGCATATATTAGTCTTTTAAACGAATAAAAAATAGGAAATAAGTCCTACACTCTGCAAATATACACAAAAAGCTCCCCTCTTACGGGGAGCTTTTTTATTTAAATTTCCTATGAATCAAAATGCCGGCATAGACAATTGACGTAATCACCGTCAAAATGATGCCGTAGTTTAAAATCTTTTCCATGGATGTATTCCAGATGTTCATCAGGAAAATAGACAGCAATAACAACACCGCCATCCAATACAAAAATGCACACGCTGTTACAACCACCCATGTAAGAATATTGACGATTAGGTCATGAAGTTTTTCTTTCCTATTTGTGTTTTCACTGTTACTCATATTTTATAACACCACTATCTTTTTCTATATTTTGCTCTCACAAAAACATCTTATTTCTGTCGATAATTATACCAAAAATCTGACAATATAGCAACGTTTTGTTTAATATTTAATAAAGTATTTTAGCTATTTCCTTTTTTAAATAAAGGTGCTATAATGTAAATATCTATAATTTACGCAAAATCTATGGGGGGATTTCATGGAAAACATTCCATACAAACAGGATCTGGCATCCCTAGACTATCTGACAGGGCTTGTGAACCGTCGTGGTATCTACGACTATTACGCTTCACTGGACAAGAATAGTCTCATACATGCCATGTTTATTGACATTGACAACTTCAAACGCGTAAACGATATATATGGACACAGCATCGGGGACAAGCTTCTTGTCTGTATCAGCCAGCTTATCGCAGAACATACGAAGAGCTTTGCTGCCCGTATGGGTGGCGACGAATACGTTGTGCTTTTTGATGCTTCTCATACCGAAGCGGAAATCATTCATATCTCAGAGAAGATGCTTGCAGACATGGAACTGATTGATTTCCGAAAGGATATTCTATCACTGGTGTCGCTGAGCATCGGTATCGTCTTAAACCAGTCTGTCATGCAGCCACTTGACGATATTCTGGCAAAATGCGATGCTGCGATGTATCAGGCAAAGTACGACGGCAAGAATCGCTATACCATCTATAAGGAATTCGATAAGACTATCGAAATCAACCGTAATATCGAGGCAGAGATGGCAGTCGCCCTGCAAAATGGTGAATTTCAGGTGTATTTCCAGCCAAAGGTGAATATGATTACCACTGACCTCTATGGAGCAGAGGCACTCTCCCGCTGGATTCATCCAGTTGATGGCGTTCGACCACCCAGCAGCTATATTCCGCTGTTTGAGAAGAATGGTTTCATCTCTCAGCTAGATATGCATGTCTATAAGGAGGTATGCCGTATCAAATCAACCTGGGTGGGCAGAGCCTATGAACATATTCCGGTCTCTGTGAACATGTCCAGACTCCATCTGTACGACAGACATTTCCCGGAAACCTTATTAAAAATCGCATATGAACATGGCATCTCGCCAAAGGAATTAGAAATCGAAATCACAGAAAGCATTTTCATCAAGGACAGCTCCGAGATGATTCTGATGGTAAACCGTCTGAGAAAATACGGCTTTCTGGTGTCGATTGATGACTTCGGTTCCGGCTTCTCGGCACTCAACCTCTTAAAAGACCTTCCGGTTGATACCATCAAGCTGGACAAGGAATTTTTGCATGTATCCTCTAATACCATACGCGGACAAAAGGTTATCCGCAATGTTATCGCGATGTGCCGCGACTTAAAGATGGACGTTGTTACGGAGGGAATTGAAACGAAAGACCAGATTGATTTCATCACAAGCTGTGGATGTCCAATCGCGCAAGGCTTTTACTACTCTCCACCAATTCCGGTTGATGAGTTTGAGGCTTTTGCAGATGAGTATTCGAAGAATCCACATCTGAGTCATAATTTCCCATTGAATGGCAATCTGGAATCACAGGACGGCTTATTCGCGGGGACCTTCCATGGCGAAGGCTTTAAGTATCAGCAGGGTATCTTCTCAGATTCCCTGTCTCTTTACTTCCCTGGCGGTTCCTTCGAGGAAAATACCGTACATATTCCAGAGACAACTCTCGTAAGTGACAGCTTTACAATCTCGGTATGGCTAAAGCCAGAACAGCTACATTCTTGGACATGTGCAACTTACATCAAATACGAGACTGGCTTCTGTGCCATTATCCCACAGGCGTGGGAGGGCGTATCGGACTGCCGTATTCGTGATTCCCGGAATATCAACGGATGGTACGATGCGAGTGGCGCTCCTCTTTTGGAGGGTGTCTGGTATCACTACACCATTACCTACAATGCGAAAACGGAAGCTCTTGTTGCCTTCATCAATGGCGAGGTGGTTGCCATCGTGGAGAATGTTCCGACGAACCGCTATGCGAAGCTTATCATGCTGGGTGGTGATCCATATCAGCCATCTTACCAAGGTAATATGTGCGAGTTAACCATCTTCAATGATCCAAAGGATTACGACTTTGTGCGTGAACTTCACCAGAGCTACACCAGCCAGCCAAACTTCATAGGATTTTAGACAACCGGCTAAAGAAACCATGACTCTCAAAAATGGTTGCCACTATGTATATGGGCTGTTGCATAATGTTATATGGGCGCAGAAAGAAATGTTTTTCTCTCTACGCCCATACTTTATTATATTTAAGATATCTTTATTAGTTATATCCAAGGTGCGCCAGCAAGCCCTCGCAGCCTCGCAAAATCTCCTTGTACGTCACATCAAAGCCACCGCTATACCACGGATCATCAATATCTCCCGGCGCATCGGTGTAGTCTAACAGCAGCGACACCTGCCCCGCAAGACGCGCCCCAAACTCACGCTGAATATTCCGCAGATTGTACTGCTCCATCGCAATGAGATAATCATATTCCTCGAAATCCGCCTTCACCAGCTTTCGCGCCGCATGCCCGGCACATCCAATACCGTGCTTCGCAAGCTCCGCACGCGCCGGCGGATAGACCGGGTTGCCAATCTCTTCGTAGCTGGTGGCTGCGGAGGCGATGTGGAACCGGTCCGCGATGCCGCGGGTGGTTACTAGGTTTTTTAAAATGTATTCTGCCATAGGGGAACGGCAGATATTGCCGTGGCAAACCATGAGCACTTTTATCTTGTTTGGCATAAATTTTCTTTTCCTTTCAAATCTCTAAAAACCTTAATTTCGCGGGGTTTGTTTGATTTTTACTTTTTTCAATAACTTGCTATTTCTTCTCATAAAAATGCAGGTTATTTCAAATGTCGCGTGTAAAAACGGTGTAAATCAAAAATTTTTACACGCGCCCTTTTTTATGGTATAGATTACGCTTCCTTCACATCCAAAAGCCCAAGTCTTCCCATCTCTTC
>CAYPAM010000076.1:0-8187 GCA_964408715.1 uncultured Lachnobacterium sp. | reverse complement strand
ATCCTTAGCGGAGCGTTTTTTGCGTCATAGGAATTTCCTATGACGCTAGAAAAAGCCACCCTGGCGGCGCCAGCGGTGGCTTGTCAATATACTGGAATATGGTTAGGGATTATGCGTGCTTCTTCCCGCCTGGATTCGTCTTATATTATGAAGTGTATAGAGGAACAGGGAGATAATCATCATAACTGCGCATACAAGAAGTAGCACGTTAGAAACAACCTCTGGCATATCAATCCATATCAAGTGTAACACCATCATAGCATACAAAAGCACTGTTGCAATCTTTCCGTGCCAATCTGCACCATGTACATTACCTGAATATTTGATACTTAACGCACCAGTAATAGCCATAATCAACTCTTTTACGAGCATCAATGCAAACAGCCATAGCATATAAGGGTAACGAAAAGATAAGCATAACACCACTGCTGCCTGAGTCAGCTTATCCGCGATTGGATCTATAATCTTGCCAAGGTCTGATATCATATTGAACCTTCTAGCTATTTTTCCATCAATAATGTCTGTCAATCCTGATACAATGATTAGAACCGTCGCCCACATGTATTCTTCATACACATAATACAGAACCACAATTCCCGGAATCAGAAGAATTCTTAAGAAACTCAATATATTTGGAATTGTAAATACTTCTTGCTTTGTTACCTTCATTCCTATTCTCCCACGATGCTTTGGTAAATCTTGGATATGCATCCAAAAACTAGAATATTATTTTTCAAATGGGAAGTCAAGGCGTTAAAGGAGCATTAATTATTAAGTTTTCCTAAATTAACATTTGTGCTGAGGCCCTAATCTCTCTGCTTCTATTCAGAAATCTCCAGATATAGTTTTTCTCTTAATTGCAATATAGACTTTAATCCTTCTGAAACACTAATCACAATACTCAGCTTTTTATCTCTAGTCGAGATTTCTATTTTCTTTTCCTTTAAATTTCTTGGGCTGACCACAACTCGAATAGGAACTCCCAGCAAATCAGCATCCGCAAACATTTGACCGCCTCGGACACCTTCTCTATCGTCATAGATGACTTCCACCTTATGCTTTTTTAATTCATCATATAATTCATCTGCTACCTTCTTTGTTTCTTCATCATCCGGACGAATGCAGCATAGGTGAACTTCCCAAGGTGCAATCGATATAGGCCATATTGGACCATATTCATCGTGTTTTGCCTCGCAAACAGAAGCTGCCAACCGACCTACTCCAATTCCATAACAGCCCATGATTGGATAATGCTGTGTACCATCCTTATCCACATACTGCATGTTCATGCTCTTGGTGTACTTTGTGCCTAGCTGAAAGATGTTTCCTACTTCAATTCCTCTCTTTATAGTTAATGCCGATTTTCCACAACATGGACAGATACCATTTTCTTTTGCCTTTGAAATATCTACATAGCTTACATTTTTAACATCTCTCTCCAGATTCAGACCTGTATAATGGTACCCTTCTTTATTCGCACCGGCTACCAAACTGCCGATTCCTTTTAAGGAAATATCATAGACACAGATAACCTTCTTAGAAAGGTCGTATGGTCCAATGTAGCCTGCTACTAACGGTGTGTCCTCTACGATTTCAGCCGTATGAAGCTCTGCGCCGATTGCATTACGAAGCTTTGTCTCATTTACCTCATAATCTCCACGAACAAAGGCTACAACAAAGGTATCATCCTCATTCTTCTGATAAACTACTGCTTTACAAGAAGCTTCTACATCCCTGCCTAAAAAACCACATACCTCTTCTATGGTTTTACAATGTGGTGTCTCTATGCACACAAGCTCTTCTTTATCGTTTTGTGTATGATTTTCCACAATATTCTCAGCAGCTTCCATATTTGCTCTATAATCGCATTCTGTACATAGAACAATCGAATCCTCTCCCACTTCGTTTAGAAGCATATATTCATGTGACAAATTGCCACCCATCATTCCTGAGTCCGATGCAACTGTTACAACCTCTGGAACGCCAACTCTTTTGAAAATTCTATTATATGCTTCATAGCATTTTTGATAGTACTGCTCCAAGTCCTCCTGAGACGTATGGAAAGAATATGCATCCTTCATAGTAAATTCGCGTACCCGAATCATACCAGCCCTTGGTCTTGCCTCATCACGGAATTTTCTCTGAATCTGATAAATCATAAATGGATACTGCTGATAAGATTGACCATATTCTTTTACCAGATGAACTGCCGCTTCCTCATGGGTCATTCCCAACACCATTTTCGCTTTGTTTCTATCCTGGAAACGCACTAACTCACTTCCGATGCTTTCATATCGACCAGATTCTTCCCATAAGTCCGCTGACATAACTACCGGGAACAACACTTCCTGACCATCGATTGCATCCATTTCCTCACGTATGATATTTTCAATCTTAGAAGTAACCCTTCTTAAAATCGGATATTCCGAAAAAATACCATTCGACACATACTTCATGTAGCCCCCACGAACCATCAATGCATGGCTATCAATTACACAATCTGCTGGTCTTTCCTTAAATCTTTGTCCTACTAAATTCTTGAGCTTCATATCCTACATCCTTTCTTAGAAAATAAAAAAGTCCTAAGTATACTAAGATACTTAGGACGAATAAAATCCGCGTTACCACCTAAATTCAGATGAAATCTGCACTCATTGCAAGCTAACACTCACATGTCTTTGCTAACGGTGACCTCCGACAGAGGTTTCTGACACATATCAGTTTTCTCCCCTGCTGCTCATAGGCTGGTTCAATATTCAACAATCAAAAGCCTTGCACCAACCGGCTTCTCTCTGATGATCTTGGATACTTACTATTCCTAATCAATGCATTTATAAAATAAAAGCATATATTGGGGGAAATGTCAAGTTGGCATAGGCAAACTCATCCGTCAGACAGAAAATCTTACACAGACTACGTATTCCATAATACTCAAACATTTCAATATACATGCATTTGGATATGAAATACTCAATCTTTCCTTCTGAGACATTGAAATAATCGTATGTAATGCTACCGTCTTTTACTCTGTTCTCATGATCTGAAATATTCCACTTCTTTGCAATTTGATAACTGTTTGGAAGAATATCAATAATCTTTTCAACGGATGCCAAAAACTGTTTTAGTTTCTTAAACCCACTATTTACAATATCAATAATTTGTGCATCGGATATATTTTCTTTTTTCAATTCAAGACACATTGCAATAACTGCGTATATCTTTACCACATCCATTGTAGGATAAACATTGTGTTTTGCAAAAGTTTCCGAATCATACATTTCTTGCAATCTCTATTCATAAGACTTTATGCGTGTCTCAACATCTGTGAAATTATTATTTACTAATGCGTTTCTATATATTTTTGCATATTTTTTCACAACTTTTTTCATACTACACCTCTGCTGGTTCAAAATATATTGACATTTCCTAACTTTTAGAAACATAATGTTCCAAAGAAATCATCTCCATAATTTCTTTTGGAATTTTAAGATTATTCAAATTCAATCCTTTCGCCACATGACATATTTTCTTATATGTATGCTCAAAATTTTCTTTTGAGAATATTGCAAGAACTTGTGAAGGTGCATTCGTCAATTTCTTTATATCTTCTAATAAAGACGAGGCAGGTACATAGTAATCATTATTCAAATCCTGTAGAAGTCCTAAACAAAAATTCACATTACCTACCAGTTTATCAGCTACTAAATATGGCCTACTCCCATTATAATCACCGACTATCTTTGTAACGCCTTGGATATTCATTAGTGCAGGCAACGCTGCTAATTTCAAATTGGTAGTTCCATCATTTTTAAACTGAATTTCATTTTTACCTAACCTATTATTCACACATTTTACAAAAAACAATTCTGCAACATGCTCTCGAACATTACCCTCTTCATCTATCAGCTCTAACCCTGTCAGATGCTGATAATTTTCTTTTCCGAAATAGACCTCAAAAAATTTCACATCATTATCAAGCTTGTCTCGGTATATGAAGATAAACTTTTTCCCCACTAACTTCTTGTTATATACTTTTGCACATTGCATTGCAATTGTCCTTGCCTCTTCTTTTGTATACGAACGCATTTTATTCCTCCAGAACTACAGAAATAGAAAATAAAAGAGAGGAAAGTAACACCATTGTGTCACATAACCTCTCTTTTTGGCTAATTTTAGTGTTGTCTGCCAACATCCACTTACGTGGTCTCAATATCGGATTTTAGTGTTGTCCGCCAACGTCCACTTACGTGGTCTCAATATCAGATTTAGGTGTTAGCCCACCAAAAGAAGCACGCTTCTTTGTTACTATTATTATAATAACATAATAAAATAATGTCAATGAAATATGTAAAATGCTTTTTTATCCACTTATTCAAACATTTGAATTAATTTATTATCTTTTCCATAGCAAGATGAACAATAGGCAATTTCTGATTCATCATCTTTCAAAGTTATATATATCCCTTTGTGCCTAAAAACATTTTTTTAAATAGTTCTCTCTTTAATTCCTTCGTATAATCCCATTTTATATTCCTCTCATAACATTGGAAATGATTTTCAAATTTCTATCCAAATCTCCCATTACTTCCATACGATGTCCAACATCTGGCTCAATGTGGCAACTAATTTCTTCACGCTGAAATATAAAAGTGAAATTTGTGTTCCTCGTCCTCCCGGAAAGGATACTACTATCTTCTTCCCCATATTATCCATATAGAGTTTATTGTACAATTAGTCTATGCTTCTTAGTATCAAAAGAAGTTACCCCATCAAATTTGGTATGTATCTCGTTATTTTCATAAACAAACCCACATTTTCTCAATACCGCACCAGATGCAGGATTATCTACTGCATGCCAAGCTATAAATTCCTTCTGTTTCAACACATTAATACCAAAATCAAGTATTGCCTTTGCTGCCTCCGTTGCATATCCTTGATTCCAAAACTTATGCATTAAGTTATAACCCAACTCCCATACATCCTCTTCTTCGTTATAGTGAATTCCACCTGATCCAAATAAATATCCAGTATCTTTCATAGTAAATCCCCACTGGTAAATCTTATCACTAAGAATATTCTTCTCCTCTGCTTTAAGCCATTCGATAGTAACCTCCACAGAACTGTGGACATACCATCTAACATATTTTGCAACACGTTCATCAGTAGCCCATCTTTCATATATGTCATTAGAATCTGCTACAGATAATGGTCTTAATATCATTCTTTCAGTTTCTAATATTGGCGTATTCATATGTTGGTCTCCTTTATAAATTGTTCAATATCAATGCTACACCCGACACTATCAGCATAACGATTACTAATTTCTTGATTACCTTTTCATCTAAAAACTTTCCACTAAATATACCAAGTGCTAAACCAATCAACATTAATGGAATAAGGACTATCGCCTGCTTTACTATATCCCATGTAATAATTCCCCATAATCCATACAAAATTATACGAAATGTATTCTCAACCAAAAATACTACGCAAATATTTGCTTTAAAAGAGCTGCTATCATCAGTAACCCTATTAACATAAGCTCCAAGTAATGCCCCAATGCCGTATAAACCACACAATAATCCGGAAAGAACGCCAATAATGGCTAACACCACTTTTGATTGCTTAATCTTCTTTGTTTGAAACTCTCTTAACAACATTTCCAAACCAATAAGAATAATAACCACACCAAAAATCATTTTAATAATACTCGTATCAGCATTTTTTAAGAATAACACCCCAGGAATGCTGCCTATAATCACTAACAATGCTAATGGTAGACAAACTCTCCACTTAATTGATTTTCTCTCTTTCCAAGCTAAACTAATATTCGTTGGATATCCTAAAATCAATTCGACTGGGGAAATATTAACATTACTATTGCCGAAACTTAATATACTTGTAAATACTAGCGTATTAGCGAATCCGCATAACCCTTTTACAAAAAAGGCACATATTGTAGCTACAATCCACCAAAACATTTTATCTTAACGCCTCAGTCTCTCATAAATTTATCAATACTTGCTAAAATCTCTTTATCAGTTTGATACGAAAAACTATCTGCATTGATATTAATTATTTCTCCATGAATTTCTTCTTTTCTCGAGTATTCAATATATCCCTTAAAATCGTCAAATACATCCAATGTTGTACTCAAATGAACTGGATGTCTATTTTCGTTGTATATGCGATTAAGATATCGCTTGTGTAAAATTCCCACATCTCCACGAAGCACAAGTGTAAGCACCTCGTAATTATTCTCGTGTGCAATTTTATGTAATCTTTCTAGCTCTGCTTTATGAAAATTTGCTTCTAAAATAAGGTTTTTGTCAAGTTTACAAAATTCTGAAAATGTATAAAACATCAATTCCATTGTTGCTTTTGATAGTTTCAAATTTTCTTCTCTATTAGAAAAACCAATGGTATCTCCTAAAACTTCTTTAATTGAATCTTTATAAAACACAGTTGTATCATATCTTTTAGATAAGAGTTTTGCAAAAGTTGATTTTCCAGTTGCCAGGTCTCCCATAATCAATAATAGTTTTTTCATAATCCCTCTCCAGAAACCAATATATATTTCATTATAAAGTACCACACATGTTTACACAACAAAACTCATATTTTCTAGTCTCTACAAATTGGACTTTATATTCCCAATATAGTAAAGCATTCATATTCTTTAAATACATCTTTTAACCATGCATCTGCCTCTTGATATAATTCTTGAGAACGTTCATCCTTCTGTCTAATAATTTGCCCAATCTTTTTCCACTCTTCAAAAGACACCTCTGTTACGCCCCACGGATCATAAGTAGGAATCACTGCCACAATGGCATCTTCAAACCCTTTGTTTTCAATCATAACATCATCATGCAAGGATAGTGAATCTTCTCTCCAAAATGTACTTCCATCCCACTTTCCTTTATAAAACTCATGATAACATGTACTCTCTCGCTCATTATTTGTAACAAAGTATTTCATTAATACCTCCTCTTACAAAAATCTAATTTATATAATTCATTATAAAGTACCCCACAAATTAACACAACAATATTTCTTTGACTCCTGTACAGCCTCCCCAGCCGAACTCGCCTTTCAACTAGATACGTCTTGTTATTAATTAGACCTTCTTTGTTTAGCTGAAATTGAAACGCTCTTATCAGAATCTCCTTGCGTACCACAAACTGGATTTCGTCCCTTTTCTCCATATTGAACATCCTCCTTCCTTCTTAAAGTGTGGTGATGTTAACATGGAAACTTCATCAATTCAACTCAAAATTTATGTAAAACTCCATACAAATATGCACCATTATGCATTTCGAACTTGTGTTCGAATCCATTTCATGTTATAATAATTTTAGCAACAATAACTAATAAATTATCAAACTTATGGAGAGAATATGCTAACGAAGAAACTGAAAAACCAACTTAACATATATAAAGAATTTTGGGAACTTGCAAATCAAGCCAACGACCTTGCACAAACTGGAAATTATGATGTAGATATGCTAATTTCATCTTGGAAACACCAATTAACTGCCTCTAATTTCTTCTATGGAACATTAGTCAACAAAGAACCAAACCATGATGCTAATAAGGTTTATTTTTCTTTAAAGCATGAACCGAAAGAACACGAACTCGTCTATGCTCAAATTGGCAGAGGATATTCAAAAAAATTATTTGATCCTCATTGGTGCTATGTTCTGAAACATTGCGGAACTAAATTAATCGTTATCCCCGTCACATCTATTAAATCCGACTCTGGAACAGCGAAAGCACCATATGAATATGATATTACAGAATCCGATGGCACAAAAGCACGTTTACATATAGATGATATTCGTTGTATTGATAAAATGCGTATTATCGAGAAGAAGGGATATCTATCTGTAATAACACCACGAATAGAAATCGAAAACTTCGCAAGGAACTTTTTCAATTTTACTGCCAAAAACATTGACGAAGCTTCATAAGAATGTTAAGATGGTTTAAACAAAAAAGAACCCTTAAGTGGGCAAACAAAATTTTTCGTCATTTATTGACAACTAAGAGTAGCAAGGAAACTTGCTACTCTTTTTACTTGCACCTATCTAATTTAACAACTTCCCCGAAAAATCTATTCCTCTTAGCATTGCTGACATTCATTTACTTGATTTGTCAGTAACATAACAAAAACCTTCCCTGTAC
>CAYPAM010000075.1:0-8267 GCA_964408715.1 uncultured Lachnobacterium sp. | reverse complement strand
CTTTCTTACCAAATTTTGCTACCATCTTACGAGCAAGTGGTGTGAATAACAGAATTGGAATCATAGAGAACATAGAAATGAGACCAGAAATCTGTGCATTCTTGAAGTAAATCTGGAATGTTACGCTAACAGCGGTGCTTGCACCCTGCATACCAATGAACATACCCATAGCAGCTAATGTAGCGCCAACTGCTGGACGGTTCTTACAGAAATTCTTCATTGCCTTAATTACGTTAAACTTAGGCTGATCTTCATTCAACTTAACATCCTGCTCAACACGGATTTCTGTGTTCTTAATCATGAACTGGAAGCAAATGAAACCTAAAATACCCATAATAAACGCTGTAATGAATACCATCATTCCGTTTAATGTCTGGCCATCTTCTTCATAAATTAAGAATGGTAAGATAGCCGCAGGTAACATATTACCAATCATGCCACCCACTGAACGCCATGCAGAAAGTGAAGCACGGTCAGCTGGATCAGCAGAGATTAATGATAACAGTGAACCATAAGGTACGTTTGCAACTGTGTAGAATGCATCCCAAATTACATAACCTGCAATAAAGATAATGAATTTAGCCCATACTGGAGCGCCTGTAGCTGGAATAAAGCAGCAAGCACCGCCAACAATAAGTCCGATTGAACCAAACCAAATATACTGTAAGAATTTGTTACGTTTGTATGTACGGCGGTCAGCGTCTACCATAGCACCAATAATTGGGTCATTGATAGCATCCCAAACCTGAACTATGATCAGCATGAGAGAATACCATGCGCTCATACCCATAACCTGTGTCCAGAACAACGCCATAGTTCCCTTTAATGCAAAACTCATGTTACAACCAAGGTCACCTGCAGCGTACGCAATACTGTCGCGTATACCAAACTTACGTGGTGTAGTGTTATTACTCATCGTGTTTTTACCTCCTTAGTATTAATTAATAAACTCGATGTTAATTATAAAACGATTTTATCACAATATGCACATTATAACTAGTATTATTTTTAGCTCAATTCGCACTATTTTTGTTTTACTTGTATACCAGCGACCATTTTTACCATTTTTTGCATAAATTCTGCATAAAAACTCTATAAAAAGACTATAAACTCACGCTAAACGTTCAATTAAATTTCCAAAACGCATGAAAAATGTTATAATATATCAAAAACATGACATAAGAGGTATTCCATGGAACAAATTACCTGCGACTTTTCTTATAAGAAAGAACTGGAATTCTTTCTCAATTTCATAACCCATCTACGTTTGTCTTATCATATATATAAAGACGGAGATACCTTGAATACAACTACAGATCAGCAATTGCGCGAAACTCTTGGCATTGCAGAGCGTGCCATGGGTGATTGGGAAACACGCCTGCGTCAATTCATTCAGAGGAATTCGCTTATGTATGTAACGGATGAGTTCCTGTGTCAGTATGTGCTCGTACCCTTACCGGACACAGAATTTGCGCTTCTTGCAATTGGTCCATATATCACCGATACTCTCTCCCTAGAGCAACGTATGGATATCATGGAACAGAAGTCTATTCCTGTAGAATGGCTTCCCATCCTAAAGAACTACTACCAGCGTATCCCCTCTCTTTCTAACGAAGATGGGCTAATCGCTGGCTTACATACCTTTGCTGATTCTGTCTGGGGTAAGGATAATTACAGCTCCGAAAGCTTTATTCAGGGACTTCCTGTATCTCTAGAGCCTCTTGCTATTCCAACCGACCCGCAGAAGCGCACGGATGCCTTTTCCAATCTAAAAGCGATTGAACAACTTTATTCTATCGAAAACGAATTACTTCAGGCGGTTTCTCATGGGCGAAGCGCAAAGGCAAAAGCTCTCCTTTCCAGTTTTCCTGTGTCCGCACTAGAGCAAAGAACCGATGCCCTTCGTAATATGCAAAACTACGCCGTTGTACTCAACACCTTATTCCGAAAGGCGGCGGAATCTGGTGGTGTTCATCCGCTCTATATTGACCAGCTATCCTCGAGCTTCGCGCATCGTATCGAGGCCACCAATCGTTTGGATGCCTTCCCGGACATATGGAACGATATGGCGCAAAAATACTGTTCTCTGGTTAATAAGCATTCCGTCAAGCACTACTCTCTTCCAATTCAGAGAGCCATAACCAAAATTGACTTTGACCTTGCAGCAGATTTGAGTTTGAAGGCGATGGCGCAATACCTCAATGTTAACTCCAGCTATCTGTCCAACCTGTTCAAAACAGAGACCGGATATACACTGACCGACTATGTTAACATGAAGCGCATGGATCATGCCGCGTATTTACTCGCCAACACCTATATGCCTGTATCCACGATTGCTCAGGCTTGTGGCATTCTCGACGATAACTATTTTACCAAGCTTTTTAAGCGTTATCACGAGAAAACACCTACACAATTCCGCCAATATTATTCTGGAAACAAATAAAAAACTACCGATTGCCTAACTTGGGTGTAGAGAGAAATGATTTCCCTCTATACCCAACTTTTATGTCAAAAGATGCACTCCCCATCTAATGCATAGATATCATCGAAAGCAATCTTTGTATTCACAATCTTCAGGATTCTTGCATCCGTGTCCAGCTTCGACACCATGCCCTCTATCTTAAGGTACTCATCCTTGCAAAAATACACAACCGTTACAATATCGTTTCTTCGTATCTGGCGCAATTTATAATCCAGCTCTTCCTTTTTCTCTTCCGATAACTCACTCTTCTCCACCGTGATTTTTTCTTTTGCGCGAAGTGCCTCCTCATATCCCTTAAGTGCGGCAAACGGCACAAACTGTTTTGCTCTATTCTCCACTCTTATGCCCTCCAATCTGCCTGTTGCGCTCCATCGTGGTCGCACCTTCTTCGAGATTCATGCCTTTTAAAATAGCATTCTTTCCAAACTTCTTCTTGATATCTATCATCGCACGCTGCATCTTACGCTCACGCTCCAGCTCTGCCGGGTCTACAAACAAATCGTACTGCTGATACGCTTCATCAATCACATTATTAAAGGAAATGTTCACGCGACGAATCCCCATGCCCGCCGGAATGATTTTCTCATAAAGCTGTTCTACATATGGCAGCATCATCTTGGCGGAGCTTGTCGTAATCGGCAAGCTTGTCGTTCCACGTGCCATCGGTAGCTCCAGCTTATTCTCGAATCCAATCTGCATTGAGACAGAGTCTGTCACCAGCCCCTTGTCCACCAAATCCAGACAGAGCAAATCCGTCATCTCTTTTACAATGAGTCTTCCTTCTTCATGCGTACTCTCGCAGCTTAGCACCTGTCCGCTCGTAAGGCTGTTATGTCTCGGCTTATACGCCTTAATATCCGCAATCGTTGTCGGCTCCTTGCCCCATGCATGGTCAATCAGAAGCTCCGCATCCACCCCAAGCAGACTATACAGTGTCTCCTCCTTCGCCGTGGCGACATCCTTCATCGTATAGATACCATGACGTTCCAAGCGCTTCGCAATACCTGCTCCGACACGCCAAAAATCCGTAATCGGTCGATGCTTCCACAAGGTCTTTATATAGCTCTCTTCATCCAGATACGCAATGTTGCCCTTTACATGCTTTGCAGAAATATCCAGCGCCACTTTCGCTAGGTACATATTCGTCCCAATCCCACAGGTCGCCGTAATACGTGTACTTTCCAGCACATCCTGCATGATACGGGCCGCAAGCTCTGCCGCAGTCATCTGATACATGCCGAGATAATCCGTACAATCGAGGAACACCTCATCAATGGAATATACATGGATATCTTCTTTTGCAATGTATTTCAAATAAATCGCATAGATATCGGCGGATACGTCAATGTATCTTTGCATGCGCGGTGGTGCCATGATATAGTCCAGATTCTCCGGAATCTCAAACACACGACAGCGGTTCTTGATGCCCAGCTTCTTCATCGCAGGCGAGATAGCAAGACAAATTGTTTTCTGGGTGCGCTCCGGGTCTGCCACCACAAGCTTCGTTGTAATGGGATCCAAGCCTCTATCCGCACATTCCACAGATGCATAAAAAGATTTCAAATCTATGCATAGATACATTCGTTGTTTTCCCATTTTACCTCCATTCATAACTCAAAAAACACTCGATTACCATAAATATCAGCCTTTACATATGTAAGTTTTTTTGTTATACTTATTATATTATCGAACAAATGTTCTTGCTTGTCAACATTTGTTTCACACATATATGTTTACTTTTTATTGGAGGCACACATGGAACGTGTCATTTTTCACATTGATGTAAATAGCGCCTTTCTGTCTTGGGAAGCCACATATCGTATGCGTAAGTTAGGAGATACAGAGGATTTGCGTCTCATTCCGTCCGTCGTAGGCGGATCCGAAGAGTCGCGTCACGGCATCGTCCTCGCGAAGTCCGAAGCTGCCAAGAAGTACGGCGTTACGACTGGCGAACCACTCGTGGACGCTCGTCGCAAATGCCCTGGACTTGTGACCGTTCCTGCGAATTTTCCTATCTATGTACAGTATTCCAATGCCATGATGAAAATATTAGAGGATTATTCTCCCGATATTGAGCAATATTCCATCGACGAATCTTTTCTGGATATGACAGGTACCAGCAATCTGTTCGGACCGCCGCTTGAGGCCGCGCATACCATCAAGGACCGCATTCACCGTGAGCTTGGATTTACGGTTAATGTCGGCGTCTCTAGCAACAAGCTGCTTGCCAAGATGGCATCCGATTTTAAGAAGCCGAATCTGGTACACACGCTTTTCCCGGAAGAAGTTCCTACAAAGATGTGGCCACTTCCGGTTTCTGATCTGTTCTTTGTCGGACGACAGACCGCCAAGAAGCTCTATTCCCTTGGGATTTTTACAATTGGAGACCTTGCGAAAACAGACAAACAGATTATTCACGATAACCTAAAGGGACACGGCGATGTCATCTGGGAATTCGCCAATGGCATCGGCGACAGCATGGACGACGTGGCGAATAAGAACCGCAAACCCGCCAACAAAGGCTACAGCAACGAGACTACGCTCGCCTTCGATGTTACAGACGCCGCCCTTGCAAAGGAAATTCTTCTATCCCTGACCGAGACGGTTGCCACACGCGTCCGCGCGGACAAGTCCTACATCTCCGTCATTTCTGTTTACTTTGTGGATAATGAATTCCGGCAAAGCTCTCGGCAGATGACGCTGGACTGCGCGACAAATGTCACAAACGAAATCTATCACCATGTCTGCGTCTTATTTGACCAATTATGGAATGGTAACCCAATTCGTCTGCTTGGCGTTCATATCAGCAGAGCAACCATTGAAGCCACTCGCCAATATTCCTTATTCGAGACCCGCGACGTTGAGAAGCTCTCAAGGCTCGACTCCGCTATCGATGCCATCCGCTTAAAGTACGGTGAAGACTCCGTCATGCGCGCCTCCTTCGTCCGTCCAAATACGAACAAAGACAGCGACGAAGAGAATCCCTAAAAGACACTTTTACAAAACAAAGAATCTCGCATGCGAGATTCTCTGCGCCCGAGCGGTATTGCGCAGCAATTAAATTCCTCTCCGCGAGGTGCGCATCCTTAGCGGAGCGTTTTTTGCGTCATAGGAATTTCCTATGACGTAAAAACAGGGCGTAGAGAGAAACCTTTTCTCTCTACGCCCAGCGACTACTATACTCACTATTTCATTTATAATCTTGCATCAAATAAACCACAGTAGCTATCGATAGGATCCTGTCCCTTGAAGCTATCTGGTCCGGCAACAAGATGTTCTACCAATGCATCCAGTGTTGTATCCTTGGTATCGTAAGCATTGATGTAGGTACGTGCCTGTGGTAAGTCCGCAAGCATTGTAGGCTGACCCACGCCAACTACGACTACAGGAAGCTCGAATACATACCATGGAATCTCTCCGCCCCCCTTTGATAAACCATAAGCAGGTCTTCCGTTTGGAACATTACATAATGTAATGATTAAGTCCTGTCCTGCTACGAAGTCAGAGATAGCGTTCTTTCCAGCGAAGTATAAGTCGATGCTTGGCTTTTCGCCTGCTTCGATTTTCTTCTTCATCTGATCGAGTGGGCTTTCATAAATAAATGCCTCAAAGCCTTTTGCAATAAGCCGGTCTCTTAAAGCCTCTGCCGGGTCAACTCCACCGCCCATTCCCATCGCTTTCATAAGGAAATCCATAGGTCCTGCTGCTGGCTTTAACTGAACAATCATGATTCTCTTGTATTTTTCCGGTGTAATTGGTAATACACCCTCATCTTTGTATTTTACAAGCGTAATAGCATCCTCAGAAATAGCCTTCTGCATGTCCTTGTATTCCTGTTTTCCAAGTCCTGCAAGTGCTTCCGGTCCTGGAACAAGGGCAGCTCTATCCTTCTTGTGAAGTCCCATCTTCGCCTTTAATCCGATGATTCTGGTAAGCGCTTCCGTCATACGTTCTTCAGAGATGATTCCATTCTTGTATGCGTTAAGCATAGTGTTGTAATCTTCGTCCGGATCATTGAAGAATAAGAACATATCACAGCCTGCATTGATTGCAAGTGGAAGCATTTCACAACGTTTCATACGGTCTGTCATAGCAACCATATGAGAAGCATCTGTTACAACCATACCATTGAAACCAAGCTTATCACGAAGAAGTGTTGTCATAAGTTCATATGATAATGTCGCAGGCATCATTTCTTCATCCTTGATATCTGGATTAAGTGCCTTAGTATAGGTAGGCATCATAATGTGTCCGCCCATGATAGCATCAAGACCAGCATCAATTAATGATTTATAGACATGTCCATAAGAAGCATCCCATTCTTCTACAGATAAGTTGTTGATATTGTTTGAAGTATGCGCATCTCTAAAATCAAGACCATTACCAGGATAATGCTTTGCAGCACAAGCAAAGCCCTCCAATTCATGTGCGCCCTCTAAGTACTGCACGCTCATGTCAGCAACAAGCTGTGGATCGTTACCGAATGCACGATTGATACATTCTGTATTCTGCCAGTTATAGCCGATATCACATACAGGAGAAAATGCCATGTTACATCCGATAAGCTTTGCCTCTTCGTTTGACATCTTACCAAGTGCTCGCGCATATTCGAGTTTGCGTGTTGCGCCGATTTTTACACCTGCACCGATGTAAGTTCCGCCAGGTACGGCGCCATCGCCCCCCTGCTCGGTATTACATGCAATAAATGCAGGAACCTTGGAATATTTCTGGATATAGCGGTTCTGGTTCTGTAAATCCATTGGATGACCAGGATTATAACGATATCCACCCAAATGATACTTGTCAGCAAGGTTTTTGATATATTCCTCTTCTTTAGACTGTGTAAGCTGGAAGAATAACTGTCCAACTTTTTCCTCATCAGACAAAGACGCAATTGTTTCTTCTACCCATTTGATGTCCTCGTCTGACAGATGATATGGTTTTGCTTTTAAATCTACCATGTTTGTTTACCCCCTAGTATTTTATTTAAAAAGTTTTACTCTTCTGTGTCCATTTCTACGTTCTGCTCATAGTAAGCTTCTACGATGCGGTCGTATTCTTCCTCTGTCTCGATGCTCTCTACGGTGATGTCATTTTCTTCCATCACTGCGCGGAAAAGATATACTTCCTCGTCGTTGATTTCGTCGCCTGTTACTTCGCCACAAAGAATATAGTGTTTTCCTTCAAAATCAAATTCTTCTGTGATTGCAAATTCGATTTCTTTTCCACTTAATTCCAGACTAAATGTGTCAAACTCCAATAGCTGTTCGTTTTCCATGCCTTCCTCCTAAAATTATAAATTATTTAACACCACTTCTACTCTGTCGAGTGTCGAAAAAACACACCCACATCGTAATGTATACATCTTTATTTTCAAGTGTAGCATATTTTTCCTCGTTCGTACAGAGAATATTCTATATTGCGCAGATTTTATATTTTTATAAGAATTTCAGTTGTATACAAGCCTTGACCTTGCTCTTCCCCACCGATATAATATGAGAAGCGTCACTTCTGTGACAATCACTAAGTTATATCATAATAGGAGGTTTTGACAATGAGACAGATTTACAATCTGAACACAAAATGGGCATTCTCTAAAGAAGCAACCGCTGTCCCTGCACAAATGCCTGAAAAATGGTACTGGGTAACTTTACCGCACACCTGGAACGACATCGATGGTCAGGACGGTGGCAACGACCTGTACCGTGGCACCGCTTACTACGCAAAGATGGTAAACAAGGCTGATTTGCCGGTTGCAGACCAGTATTATCTGGAATTTGGCGGC
>CAYPAM010000074.1:0-8359 GCA_964408715.1 uncultured Lachnobacterium sp. | reverse complement strand
ATCCGGATATTAAATAGATAAGCCCAAAATCAAAAAAAACTTGTGGTTAGACCTTGCATAAGATATACTTTTCTCAAGTTAACGCTTTAAAGCGTTTGTGTTTAGGAGGAAATTATGAAATCACAAGTTTTTATGCCAGCAACCATTCTTTTGCCAAAGGTAGAAGATATGACCAAGTGGTCTGTGGTTGCCTGTGATCAGTTCACCTCGCAGCCGGAATACTGGGAGCGGGTAGAAAAATACGTAGGAAATGAGCAATCTGCATACCATCTGATTTTGCCAGAGGCAAATCTTGGAACAGAAAAAGAAGCAGAACACCTTCAAAAAATTCATTCCACGATGGAAGAGTATCTGGAAAAGGAGGTATTTGCTTCCTATGAAAATTCCTACATCTATATTGAACGCACGATGCAAAATGGGACTATCAGAAGAGGTTTGCTTGGAATGGTAGACCTAGAAGCATACGAATATACGCCTGGCAATGAAGCGCCAATCCGTGCAACAGAGAAGACAGTTGCAGAACGTATTCCACCTCGCATGAAGGTTCGAGAAGACGCAGCTATAGAACTTCCACATGTGCTGTTGCTATGCGATGATGAAGAAAATCTTTTGTTAGAACCACTTTCTGTGGCAAAACAGGAAATGCCTCAAATCTATGATTTTGATTTGATGGAAAACGGTGGTCATATCACGGGATATCTCGTACAGGGGGAGGCAGTAGAAGCGTTTGCGCAGCGATTAGAGCAATTTGAATCGAATCTTCCAAGCAGATATGCAGACCTTCACAACAAACCAATGACCTTTGCGGTGGGGGATGGCAATCACTCCCTTGCAACAGCAAAAGCTTGCTATGAGGCCATGAAAACAGCAAACCCGGGAAAGGACTTGTCAAAGCATCCGGCCAGATATGCCTTGGTTGAATTGGAGAACATATATGATGATTCTCAGGTTTTTGAACCAATACATAGAATTGTGACACAAACGGATGCATACGAACTTTTAGATGCGCTAAAAAGCAATTGTGCAGCAGCAGAAGGCTTCCAGATTACGTGGGTTATCGGCAATGAGCGAGGAACGATGATGTTGGATAAGAGTAAAGGCGAGCTTGCGGTAGGAATTGTACAGAAGTTTTTAGATGAGTATTTGGAAAATCACGAGGGAGAGATTGATTATATTCATGGGGAAGCAGATTTGGAGCAATTGGCAGCACAACCGGATGCAATTGGATTCCTTCTTCCTGCAATGGAGAAAAACCAATTATTCAGAGGTGTAATTCGTGATGGCGTTCTTCCTAGAAAAACCTTCTCTATGGGGCATGCCGTAGAGAAACGCTATTATTTAGAGGCGAGAAAGATTCGTTAACGATTAGAATTGTATCACAGAAGCATATGTATTTTGTTACACCGTGATATGTTTGAAAACAGTTGTATATCCACGCAAATTAGTATATAATTACTATGGATTTTTGCATATATAAAGGAGATTAAATAACTATGAAAAAGCATAAAGGACTTAAAATTTTCGGAATTATTATTGTAGCAATTGTTATGTTCTTTGTGATCATTAATATTATTCCACCAAAGCAGAACGTTGAGAATAACCCATTTGTGGTCGGGGAAGGGGAGCTTCCTATGATTGCGGCGCATAGAGGAGGTGGGGAGAATAACCCTGAGAATACTATGCTGGCTTTCCGTGAGGCGGTTAATACAATCGGTATTGATATTATCGAAAGTGATTTGTATCTGACCAAAGACGGCTATCTGGTATATAACCATGACGCATACATTGATGAGACCTGCAATATTAACGGGGATTTGACGTTAGACGAAGTGGAAGAGCTCTGTGACAATGAGGAGAATAGACATTATATCAAGGATATGACACTTGCTGAATTGGAGCAGTACAACTTCGGATATTACTTTGAAGATGAGAATGGCGAGCGAATCTACAAGGATGTAACAGATTTTGCGGCTATGGGCTTGCAGATTGCTACAGTGGATAAGCTGTTTGCAGAATTCTATGAAACGAACCCGGATTTGCTGTTTATTGTTGAGATTAAGAACAGTGGTGATTTGGGATATCAGGCATGTAAGATACTGAGTGATACATTGGATCAGTATCCGGGATATAGAGACCAGATTGTAATCGGTACCTTCCATGATGAAATCGAAGAAGAGCTGAAGACAAATTATTCAGATTTATTAAGAGGCGCGCCAACAGGAACTGCAGCAAAATTTGTTATTACACAGTATTTGGGTGTAAATATTTTTGACAATAGCGATTTTGCATGCCTTCAGGTTCCTACAAGCTATGACCTTGGCATCGAAATCACTTTAGACAATCAGGGATTGATTGATCGAGCGCACAGAAGAAATATCGCTGTTCAATACTGGACAATCAATGATGCAGATGAGATGCGCGAATTAATTGAACTTGGATGTGACTGTATCATGACAGACAACCCAGAGCTATTAAAGAGTGTATTAGATGAATATAGATAAAAAGAGCAACATAAAGAGGGATACATAAGAATGAAGTATGATGTGATTATTGTTGGTGCTGGTCCTGGAGGAATCTTTGCGGCATACGAGCTGGCAAAAAAAGGAACCAATTTACATATTGCCGTTTTTGAGGCGGGACATGCGCTGGCACAGAGAAAGTGTCCAATAGATGGGGATAAAGTAAAATCCTGTATCAAATGCAAAAGCTGTTCCATTATGAGCGGCTTTGGTGGAGCGGGAGCTTTTTCTGATGGGAAATACAATATTACGAATGATTTTGGTGGAACATTGTTTGAATACATCGGCAAAGACAAGGCTATCGAGCTGATGAATTATGTTGATGATATTAACATGGCATATGGCGGCGAAGGTACCAAGATGTATTCTACAGCAGGCACACAGTTTGACAAAATCTGTATGCAGCACAAGCTGAAATTGTTGAATGCATCCGTTCGTCACTTAGGTACAGATATCAACTATGTGGTATTAGAGAATCTCTATAGTGAACTGAAAGATAAAGTGGATTTTTATTTTGATACACCGGTGGAAACGATTGAGAAAATAGAAGATCGGTATATGGTACATAGTAATGGAACGATTTACGAGTGTAGTCAGTGTGTCATTTCGGTAGGTCGTATTGGCAGCAAATGGATGGAGCAGGTATGTAGGGAGCTTGAGATTCCTACCAAATCCAACCGTGTAGACATCGGTGTGCGAGTAGAGCTTCCAGCCGTTATTTTCTCGCATCTGACTGACGAGCTGTACGAGAGCAAGATTGTATATCGTACCGAGAAGTTCGAGGACCGTGTGCGTACCTTCTGTATGAATCCACATGGTGCGGTGGTAAATGAAAATACCAATGGTATCATCACCGTAAATGGGCATAGTTATGAGGACCCGGAAAAGCATACGGAAAACACCAACTTTGCGCTTCTGGTTGCAAAGCATTTCTCAGAGCCATTCAAGGATAGTAATGAATATGGTGAAAGCATTGCTCGACTGTCTAATATGTTAGGCGGTGGGGTTATCGTTCAGCGTTTCGGAGACCTTGTTCGTGGTCGTCGAAGCAATAAGAATCGTATCGAAGAAGGCTTGGTACGTCCTACACTGGCTGCAACACCAGGAGACTTAAGCCTTGTTCTTCCTAAACGTATCTTAGACGGTATTATCGAGATGATATATGCGCTTGACAAAATCGCTCCGGGAACCGCAAATGACGATACACTTCTCTATGGGGTAGAGGTCAAATTCTACAACATGGAAGTAGAAGTGGACGAAAACTTAGAGTGCAAGCACAAAGGTTTATACATCATCGGAGATGGAAGTGGTGTGACCCATTCGCTTTCACATGCATCTGCTAGTGGTGTGCATGTAGCCAGACAGATTATTGAGCATGGCTACATGCTTTATCATAATGAAGGCTGAAAAAAAGCCAAGAGAAGTGATGTAAAGAAGCCCATAAGTATGAGAGGAACCTCATATTTGTGGGCTTTATGTGATAGAGAGCACTAGCAGTGCCCAATATAGAAGTTATTTCTTGCGAATGTGTGCGGAATCATGTAGAATGAAACAGCATGTTTAGTTATATGAAAAAGGTGCCGAATCGTGTCAATAACGTGGTAAATTAAAAGGAGTACGGTATGAAATTAAGGAAAAGAGTTTGGAATAAAGACAGTCTATACTGCGATACTTTTACCAGTGGCGATAGGCTTTTTTGAGGTAGTATTTCCGAACAATCAGTCCCTTTTAAATGACCAGACGTTGGATGTGTTATGCTATTGTCCTCTGCGTTATGTTACGATATCAAAACGGTTATCTTAAGTGTATTGGGCACTTACTTCAATGGAATTATATTAGACCATTTTATCTTTGGAGCAACCTTAAAGAGACGTGTTTGTATCATTTCCCAAAAGGAAGAGGAGATAACAGAGTTTATTCTGCATGAGCTTCATAGTGGAGCAACGAAGTATCAGGCGTATGGTGCGTATTCAGAGAATCAGCATACAGAGATTATTACGATTGTAGACAAGAATGAGTATCTGAAGCTGATGAATTATATTACAAAGGCAGACCCGGATGCATTTGTTACGGTGTATTCAGCATCGGAGGTGCGGTATAAGCCCAAAGTAATTAGTAAAAAGTAGGAGTTTAGCCCATGAGTAACTTTAGACAGAAATATATTGGAGATAAAGCATTTTATAAGCGTATTCTGTTACTTGCTGTTCCAATGATTGCGCAGAATGCAATTACAAGCTTTGTAAGCTTTTTAGACAATATCATGGTTGGACGAATCGGTACGGAACAGATGTCGGGTGTTGCGATAGTAAACCAGCTTCTGTTCGTATTCAATCTGTGTATCTTTGGCGGGGTGTCGGGAGCAGGAGTTTTTGGAACGCAGTTTTATGGGAAAGGTGACTATGAAGGACAGAAATACGCGTTTCGTTTTAAGGTATATGCGTCAGTCATTATCACAAGTATTGGATTGTTATTGTTTGACTTTGCAGGAAGCAATCTCATTTCGTTATATCTGAGTGATAGCGGTGAAGTCGGCAATATCGATTTGGCATTACAGTACGGCTTGGAATATCTAGCCATTATGATGGTGGGGTTGATACCTTTTGCGATAAGCCAGACTTATATTAGCTCGATTCGTGAGACTGGGCACACCTTTGTACCAATGCTGGCAGGTGTTGTGGCAATGGTGACAAATCTGGTTTTGGATATTGTGTTGATTTTTGGCGTGGGAGCGGTTCCGGCCATGGGTGTAAAGGGTGCAGCGTTGGCGACCGTGATTGCACGATTCATCGAATGTGCAATTGTAGTTGTGTGGACGCATATGCACAAGAAACAGAATCCTTACATTGTTGGGGCGTACAAGAGCCTGAAAATTCCTGCAAATATCTTAAAGGATATCCTGGTTACAGGCACACCATTGATGTTAAATGAGATGCTGTGGGCTGCCGGTATGGCTGCAATTGCACAGTGCTATGCAGTGCGAGGACTCGAGGTGGTGGCGGCACAGAATATTTCTTCAACCATTACCAACCTGTTCAATGTTGTCTATATTCAGCTTGGCTCCTGTATCTCTATCGTTGTTGGGCAATATCTTGGTGCCGGCAAGTTAGAAGATGCCAAAGACAACGCTCGTAAGATGACCTTCTTTAGCGTTGTGTGCTGTGCGGCGGTTGCGATTGTGATGATACTTGTGGGAGGTGTATTTCCGAATATCTATGAAACAGAAGAAAGCATCAAGGATTTGGCAAGAGTGTTTATCGCAATTTCAGCAGTGATTATGCCGGTTTGCGCGTATTGCCATTGCAGTTATTTTACGCTTCGTTCCGGTGGAAAGACCGTCGTAACGTTCCTTTTTGACAGTGTTTACACATGGGTAATCGTAATCCCGGTGGCAACTGTTCTGGCAAAACACACCACGCTTCCAATTGCACTCGTATTCTTTATGGTACAGGCAATGGAGTTTATCAAAGCAATTATCGGATTTTTTATGGTAAAAAGCGGGGTATGGATTCAGAATATTGTGGATGAGAATTAATACTACATTCCCTAATTTTGGGGTTGATTCACAAGGGATTGGTCTTGGATATGAGTGATGCAGCAGCTTTCATTTTATTCCAATTCGAGGATTTTTTTGATGATACCCTGCAAATGTGGCTTGCTACGGTATTGTTCTAATATCTGACGCTCATCCGTTGTGATAGGAAAGCCTTTTGGCTCCACGTCGTCGGAGAAGATTTCGGATATTCCGTTGATCTTATAGATGTCGCACAAGGCAACGAAAGTAGAGGTCGTTGGATGCGCTTGGTTGCTTTCCCAGCCGTAGATGGTTTTTTCGGCAACGTTCACGCCATATTGTTCGGAAAGCTTTACGGAAACATCATTTACCGAAAGCTTATTTAGTTTTCTGTACTTTTTTAGTATTTTTCCAATTTGATCGTTTTTCATAATTCCCTCATTTAGACCATTATTATGGAGTATTTCTGTCCGAAAATCTTTTTATACAAGGAATCTTATATAACGAGAAAAATGGGCGCAAGCAATTCTGCATTACCAAGAAAAAGCGAAAGGGCTTTACAGAAAAGTTCTTAAAATCCGAGAAAATCGTGAAGTTTCCATACGAGCAGAAGTGTGTTATAATCAAAGCAAGTTTATAGAATGAGAGGGCTAAAGCATGGGCATTGTAGTAATCGGAACAGTATTTGTGGATATTAAGGGATTCCCAGACGGCGCATATATTCCGGATGGGCGCAATGCGGGACGAATTGAATATGTGCATGGCGGCGTGTCGCGCAATGTTGTGGAGGACATTGCCAATATGGAGCTTCGTCCAACCTTTGTCAGTATCGTGGATGATACGCCAATGGGGAAGGACGTGTACGCACAGCTTCTAAGACACAAAGTGAATATGGACTATGTGCAGACTGTTGCAGACGGCATGGGAACATGGCTTGCAGTGTTTGATAGCAATGGGGATGTAGCAGGTTCTATATCAAAGCGTCCGGATCCAACGCCACTTATGGGCATGCTAGAAGAAAAAGGCGATGAGATATTTGCAGAAGCAGATGCCGTTATTTTTGAAATAGACCTATATAAAGAGATTGTAAAGAAGATTTTTGAACTGGCAGAAAAGCACCAGAAGAAGGTGTATGCCTTGGTTTCCAATATGAGTATCGCTGTAGAGCGAAGAGATTTCCTGCAGAAGCTGGATTGCTTTATCTGTAATGAGCAGGAGGCGGGCATGCTGTTCTATGATGATTATTCCAAGAAGACGCCGGAAGAAATGTTAAAGATTCTGGAAGCGAAGATTGCTTCGGCGAACATTTCTTCTATGATTGTGACGATGGGAAGTCAGGGGGCAGTATATGCAGATAATAAAGGCAACCAAGGAATCTGTCCTGCGAAGAAGGTGGTAGTCAAAGATACAACCGGTGCAGGCGATGCTTTCTGTGCGGGTGCGATGACAGGCCTATCCTATGGTAAAAGCCTGGCAGAAGCGTGTGAGATTGGTTCCACACTTGCGGCCTCCGTTATTACATCTTCGGAGAATGTATGTCCAAGATTTATGCCGTCAGAGTTTGAATTGGGTTGACTTATTCTCTGATACAATTTAAAATAGTAATAGCGGTGTTTGACACCGGATTATTTTTACAAGGGGGAAATTATGCGTAACATTATCAACATTAATGAAAATTGGAAATTTATCCAGAAAAACGTTGGTCTGCCAGCGACATACCCAACAGATTGGGAAACAGTTGATCTTCCACATACTTGGAATGCAGTAGATGGAAACGATGGTAACGGAAGCTATGACCGTGGAAATTATTGGTATGCAAAATTATTCGAGACACCAAAGCAGCCATTAGAAGGAGGACGCGTATTCGTAGAAATTCTTGCTGCGAACTCAGAAGCAACCGTATATGTAAACGGAAGCAAGGTTACATATCATGAAGGTGGATATTCAACCTTCCGTGCTGATATTACAGACTATTGCAAGGAAGAGGGAGAAAACCTTTTAGTAGTAGAGTGTAACAATGAAGCAAACGATAGAGTATATCCACAGAATGCTGACTTTACTTTCTATGGCGGACTTTACAGAGGTGTAAACTTAATCAGCGTTCCAAATGCACACTTTGATTTAGAGTACTATGGCGGCCCTGGTATTATGGTTACTCCTAAACCATGTGATTGTGGAGGAGCTACTTTTGAAATTGAATCATTTGTTAAAAATGCAGACGAAAACTTCACGGTTCAGTATAGCATTTTTGATGAAGATGGCGAAGAAGTAGGATATGCAGTTCGTCCAGCAGATGCTACAAAGACAACAATCTTTGTTCCAGATGCAA
>CAYPAM010000073.1:0-8373 GCA_964408715.1 uncultured Lachnobacterium sp. | reverse complement strand
CCAATACCCCCCTCTGCAATATACTGCTGAGCCAGACAAATCTGATAAAACTCTCTCAGGATATCTTCCTTTGTCTGTGGTGAAACACTTCTGGTATTCGCGATTTCCAATGTTAACTCTTCGATTTCATCTTCTTTTAAATGCTTAAAAATAGTAGCCGCTTTTTCTGGTCCAAGGGCAATTAAAAGAATCGCCGCCTTTTGTAGCCCATTGTAGGATTCACTCATGTTTTACTCCCAATCTTCATTGAGCCAATTGCGCAACAGCTGCGCAACAGCCTCAGGATTTTCATCTACGAATTTCTCAATCATGATACGTACATCAGATTTTTCATTGTATCCAATATCCTCAAGAGGTTCTTGGTTCGAAGCTGTAGCCTCAAGCAATGTCTCAACCGATAATTCTGGTTCCATCTCTTCTGTTTCCTCTTTTCTTGTGCTGCGGAATACAACATATCCGAGAAGCACAAAGATAAGAACAGCGATAATAATCTGCGCGTAATCAGCAATTGTTCTACCATCATCCGCTTCTTCCACGAACCAAGGTTCTTCATAGCAGATAAAGGTAATCTTGCTTGCAGGGAAGCCGGTCGCGGTAGCAATCATCTGCACATACATATCATCCCCTGCAACAACATTGGTATCACTATGTGTAGCCATGAATTCTTCAAAGGTCATATCATCTAACTGACCAGCTGCACGCAGAAGCGCCTCATCGTATTTGATATATTTAGTTGCAACAACAGTAACGGAACTGCTATCGAACTCTACATTACCACCATTATTGGTAATCGTTGTAAGGAACTCATCATATTCAAATATCGTATCTGATTCTGAGATTACAGTGTAACTGCTCTCATCATCCTGGAATACATAGGTCGTGTCATCATTGGTATCTGTACCAGGTGTGCCACCTGTGTATCCGGCTGTTGATTCATAATCATATAAAGACTGTGAAGTAATCGCTCCGCCGGTCATTCCTGTCGGAATACCAAGCTCTTTGTTCTGTTTTACGGTCTGACTAAAGTCAACTACCATATTCATGGCAACTTCCACATTTGCAAAAAGCTTTGAACCTACCAGAATATCTGAAATCTCACTCTTTGCCAGACTTTCAAGCTTCTGTAAGTAGGATAACTGTGTAGATGCAACACCAATACTGGATTCAGAATCTGCACCAGAATAGATAAGATTCATATCCCAGTCCATAATCATAATCCCTTCCGTAGTGTCATTGCCTAAAATAGTCGCAACATACAACGCAAGTGCATATGCCTGATCTGTAGTCAAATCACTCTTTAAGTCCAAGGTAATACCTGCACTTGAGGACTCATTTCTGCTAAGAATCGTTCCATCATCCTCTGGAATATCAATAGATACCGTACAATCATCTACATCGTAAAGCGCCATGATATGCGCTCTGAATTTTTTCTCCAAATATTCCTTGTACAACTTCTGCTTGTCAGCTTCTGTTCTTGTAAAACTGCCATCTATTACATTATCAATACTATATGGCTCTGAAGCAAAATCATTCGTAGCAAGCAACATACATGCCGCTGCCTCATCCGCCTCATCCACACGGAAAATCAAATCCTTCTGTTCATATGTAATGCTTCCATCTGCATCAAGAATTTCTTTGATATTAGCAGCCTCTGAGTAATCTTCGCAGATATACAGTGTTGTCATCTGCGGCGTAGACATTACAACCGCCAAAATCACAAGTGCAATAATTACGACAGCTACCGCACTTGCAAGCATCACTCGCTGTCTGTTATTAAATTTCTTCCACCATTCTAGAACCTTCCCTAGAATCTGCTGCAATTGTTCCTGCATCTTTATGTCCCCTTAAATCAAATCTGCATATTCATAATCTCTTTATATGCATCAATTACCTTATCTCTTACAGCAACCGTGTACTGTAGCGCAACCGTTGCTTTTGTTTGCGCAATCAGCAAATCATGTGTATTTTCTGACTGACCAAGTGCAAACTCAATTTCAGCCTGTTCTGCGGCGTTCTGTAAATCGTTTGTCTCTTCCAAAGAAGCCAGCATATTGTCCAGAATAGAACTAAAATCACTGCTCTGCACATCCGATGAGCCTGTTATGGACGAAAGAGCATCCCCATATGCAGAATATATGGTTGTAATATCCTCTTCTGACAAATTTGATAAATTAGACAAGCTTGAAGAATTCGTAAGACTTGTTAAGTTTGTTATGCTTGCTAAACTTGAAATATCCATGAATTATATAACTCCTTTACTGGCCAATTGATAATCCCGCAAGTGCCATGCTCTTACTTGCGTCAAATGCGGTCGCATTGGCTTCATAAGCACGTGTGGAATCAATAAGATTGGTCATTTCTGTAACTGTATTTACATTTGGGTATGATACGTATCCATTCTCATCCGCATCCGGATTGGAAGGGTCATATTCCATAATAAAATCCGTTGTATAATCTTCGGCAACGGCACTTACCTTAACACCGTTCCCAACGGCTCTGTTTCTATAATTGTCATAATACTCACAGAAAGGAGTTACGCTCTTTTCCTGAAATGTGACAATCTTACGGCGATATGGTCCACCACTTTCTGTCGATGTCGTGTTAACATTCGCAATATTCTCCGCAATAATGTCTGTACGATAACGCTGCGCTGTCATTCCTGAGGCGCTGATATCAAATGCTTGAAATAGTCCCATATTATACTCTCCTTCCACTCATACTACTTAATCACTGTCTGCAATCTCGTAAACTCAGATGTAATACTTGTCGTTAAAGCCTGATACTTAATCTGTTCAGATGCAAGTTCTACCTGTTCCGTATCAATATCTACGTTGTTTCCATCCAAACGATAAGAATAGTTTTCGCAATCGGTATATACCTCTGCGTTCAATCCGGAAATGTTAAGATTGGAAACCTTCTCATCCAGACTTGTGTATTTATATCTGCCAATCTCCTCCTGTAACAGCGACTGGAAATCAATATCCTGTCTCTTATATCCCGGTGTATCAACATTGGCAATATTGTTGGCAATTAATGTTTCTCTGGTCCAGCTGGCATCTGCAGCCTTGTCTAAAATATTGATATAATCAAATGCATTGGTTGAAATCATAGTATCTCCCTCCTCACATAATATAGTTAGTCTAATTATAGTCTACCTATCATATTCATTATAAATTAATCCACCAAAAACTCAACCCATTTTGCTGTTTTTTGTATAATTTTGTCGATTTTTGCCACATCAAAAATCACACCAAATCTAGTACTAATATACTAGATTCCCACAAACTTGGGGAAAAAAGCAAAAAGAGAGCTCACCTTTGTAAGCCCTCTATTGTCCATCCGTGGTATATTTTCATATTTTTTTGTTAAAAATGCACAAAATGTAGATTAACGTTCTTTTCGAAGCTTCTCAATCTCATCGAAAATCACATCATTCACGACTCTGATATAAGTCCCTTTCATACCAGAAGAACGTGATTCAATCACGCCTGCGCTCTCAAATTTGCGCAATGCGTTGACAATTACCGAACGTGTAATGCCGACACGGTCTGCAATACGACTTGCAACAAGAATACCCTCCTTGCCATCCAACTCTTCAAAGATATGGATAATTGCTTCCAGTTCTGAGAAAGACAATGTGCTGATAGCTGATTTAACAATCGCAACCTTACGCTGCTCTTCTGCATTCTCCTCATTTACCGAGCGCATCATCTCAAGTCCTACAACCGTTGTTCCATATTCCGTAAGAATAATATCATCAATATCATATTCTCTATCACTACGATATTCAAACAAAGTACCAAGACGTTCTCCAGCAATATCAATTGGAGTAATGATTGCACGATACTTTCGTGAGTCTTCTCCAAAACCAAGTGTTTCCAAATTCACATTCTCCTTGGTAGATAAAATACCAAGAAGACGTTCATTTAAAACAGGGTCAATAAAACCACCGACCTCATCAACGATGAGTTCCTTGATAACATCTACGCCAGTGCAGACACTTGAGCCTAACACCTTCCCCTTCTTGCTAATCACAAGAATATCAGATTCAAGAATCCCTGTCAGAACTTCGCAAATGTCATTAAATACTACTTTGGAAGAACTGTTATTGTGAAGAAGCTTATTAATTTTTCTGGTCTTATCCAAAAGCTGGACACTCATTTGGTTTCCTCCTCAATACAATTATCTTGTACTTTACGTATATGTGTGATTCTAACACAATTTTTCTGACAATTCAACAAAACTTACGAAATTGTTTTATTTTTTATCCACGACACAGCCACACTGCTCATCCGAACATACTATTTTATTGCCTTTTGAGATTGTGTACTTTCCGCAACGTGGGCATTTTTCTTCCGTTGGTCTTCCCCAACTCATGAATTCGCAATTTGGGTGGTCAATACAACCATAATACTTACGGCCTTTTCTTGTCATTTTGATTACAAGGTCTTTACCACACTCTGGGCAGGCAACACCAATCTTCTCAAAATATGGTTTTGTAAATCTACACTCTGGGAATCCAGGACATGCTAAAAACTTACCATGTGGACCATATTTGATTACCATATGTCTGCCACATTCATCACAGACCTCATCTGTTACTTCATCTTCGATTTTTACTTTCTCTAATTCTGCTTCTGCCTTTTCTACAGCCTTTTCAAGATCCGGGTAGAAATTGGAAATAACGGTCTTCCAATTCACATCACCGTCTGCAACGCCATCCAGAAGTGATTCCATATTAGCGGTAAAGTTCTCATCTACAATCGTTGGGAAGGATTCCTTCATAATGTTGTTTACAACTTCACCAACCTCTGTAACATAAAGATTCTTATTCTCTTTTGTGATGTATCTTCTGGCAATAATGGTTGTAATCGTTGGAGAATAAGTACTTGGACGTCCAATACCAAGCTCCTCTAATGCTTTTACCAACGATGCCTCTGTATAATGCGCTTGTGGCTGTGTAAAATGCTGCTTTGGCTCAAATTCCACCAACTGAAGTGCGGTATTTTCATCAATGGACTTGATAACCGCCTGTTTGCTTTCTTTTTCCTCGTCTGCCTCTACGTATACGGACATAAAGCCTTCAAATGCAAGCTTTGAAGTCGATACATGGAAGCTGTAATCTCCTGCACCGATATTTACCGTTGTTGTCTCGTGCTCTGCATTTGCCATACGGCTTGCCGTAAAGCGTTTCCAGATAAGCTGATACAGACGGAACTGGTCTCTGGAAAGAGAATCCTTGATATCCGATGGTGTACGATTGATGTCAGAAGGACGAATGGCTTCGTGTGCATCTTGAATCTTACCTGTTGTCTTCTTGGTAATAACCTGCTCTGCTTCAAACTCTTTGCCGTAATTTTCGACAATAAAGGTGTGTGCCATGCTTTCTGCCTCGTCGGATACACGTGTAGAGTCTGTTCTTAAGTAGGTGATTAATCCGACCGTTCCCTCACCCTTAACATCCACACCTTCATATAACTGCTGTGCGATTCGCATGGTCTTTGAAATTGGGAAGTTCAAAGCCTTTGATGCTTCCTGCTGTAATGTACTCGTTGTAAAAGGAAGTGGTGCCTTCTGTGTACGTTTTCCTTTTTTCACGGAAAGCACTTTGAATTCTTTGCCTTCTAGCTCTTTTAATACAACATCCATTTCTTCCTTTGATGAGATTGCAAGCTTATTTCCGTTTTTCTCAAATAATTTTGCTGAAATAGGCTTCTTCTCGCCGTCCAAGGAAAGGGATGCATCCAGGCTCCAGTATTCCTCTGGAATAAATGCATTAATCTCTTCTTCTCTATCACAAACGATACGAAGTGCTACGGACTGTACACGACCTGCACTTAATCCTCTCTTGACCTTTGCCCAAAGTAGCGGACTAATCTTGTAACCTACCATACGGTCAAGCGCACGTCTTGCCTGCTGTGCATCTACAAGTCCCATGTCAATCTGTCTTGGATTCTTAAGCGAAGCCTTTACTGCTGACTGGGTAATCTCGTTGAAGCTGATACGGCTGACATTCTTGCCCTCAAGCTTTAACGCATGACATAAGTGCCATGAAATTGCTTCTCCTTCACGGTCAGGGTCAGTTGCGAGATAGATTTTTTCTGCCTTCTTCGCTTCCTTGCGCAGCTTTGCAAGGACATCACCCTTTCCACGGATTGTAATGTATTTTGGTTCAAACTCACCATCCACATCGATTCCTAAGGTGCTCTTTGGAAGGTCTCTTACATGACCATTTGAAGCTAATACTTCGTAGTTTTTCCCAAGGAACTTCTTGATTGTTTTTACTTTTGCAGGAGATTCCACAATTACAAGGTATTTTGCCATTTTATTGCTCCTTACTTTTTATTTTACTTAAAAATTGTTCGAACATAATAATTCGTAAATGTTTCTCTGATAAGCCCGAGGGACTCTAACTTCTCGATGATATCAAGTAATCGGGAAATCGAAATACCGGTTTTCTCCACCAGCGTTCCCATGCCCACAGGACGAAAATCTGTTAAACTATACACCAAGCGTTCATCTTTTTCAAGTAGGTTTTTTCGAAAATCCATCTGAATGCAGGTATTTTCTGTTAATATATCCAAATCTGCGAGAAAATCTTCAACACTTTGCACAATGCCTGCTCCTTGCTTAATCAGCTTATTGCACCCTGCACTTAAACTATCACTGATTCTTCCTGGAACTGCATAGACATCACGCCCCTGCTCCATTGCATAATCAGCCGTAATCAAAGAGCCGCTCTTCTCCCGGGCTTCAATCACAACTACACAATCACTATATCCGGAGATAATTCGGTTTCTCGCAGGAAAAAGCTGTGCCTTCGGCTGTGTGTTCGGCGGATACTCCGATATGATACCGCCCTTATCCAATATTCTTTGATAGAGATAGCGATTCTCCTTTGGATAACAGACATCCACTCCACAGCCCAACACCGCAAAGGTATCTCCCTGACCCTCCAATGCACCCCTGTGTGCATCTGCGTCAATGCCCTTTGCCATGCCACTAATTACCTGAACCCCATGATCCGATAAGGCCTTTGCCAGCTTCGTTGCAATCTCGCTTCCGTATGCGCTTCGTCCACGTGCTCCGACGATAGCAACCGTCTTTCGATTCGGGTCTGGCAGATTTCCAATATAATATAATGCATAGGGAGTATCCGGAATATTCTGTAGCTTTTCTGGAAAATCTGCTTGTTCTATTGAGATGAATCCTATCCCTTGTTCCATCAGCGCAAACCATTCTCCATCCAGATTCCAGTTCCTTTTACTAAGATGAATCGTGTGCAGCTCCTCCTCCGAAAGCACCTCCATTGCCTTAAGATGCGCCATGGGCATCTCGTAGACTTCCTGTGCACAGGCTGCATACTCCAATAGATATTGTATCTTTCCGCTTCCAATTCCCGGAAGATTGTCTAACCAATACGCATATTTCATCAGCCAATCCCTCCCCAGAATTTCTCATCTACGTTTCGATAACAGATTGCTTCGTTGAGGTGCTTCGTCTTAATCTGCGCAGATTCATCCAAATCCGCAACGGTACGCGCGACACGAAGTATCTTATGGTAGGTACGCGCCGTCAAAGACATCTTCTGGTAGATATTCTCCATAAACACCCGTTCCTTCGCCTCCAGAAAACAGAATTCTTCTAAGCGAGAGGCCGGGATATGACTATTATGCGAAAAAGCCTCTCCTTTGAAACGCTCGCATTGTATATGATGACATGCTAATACTCGTTTTTGAATTTCCTGTGAAGACTCACCCTTTCCTTTGCTACTCAGCTCCCGATAGGTGACAGCCGGTGCTTCCACACAGATATCGATGCGGTCTAACAGTGGCTGCGAGACCCTGTCAAAATATCTGCGCAGGCTGCTTTCCGAGCATCTGCACTTTTGCATATCCGGATAATAGCCGCAATTGCAAGGATTCATAGCTGCAAGCAGCAAGAAATTCGACGGATACGTCACACTACTTAGCGCCCGCACAAGATGCACTTGATGCTCCTCCATTGGCTGTCGCAGTATCTCCAAGGTCTTTTTCTGAAATTCCGGTAATTCATCTAAGAACAACACTCCATTATGTGCAAGAGAGATTTCCCCAGGCTTTGGATTCGCACCACCGCCTGTCAGTCCCGCCTGACTTATCGTATGATGCGGCGCCCGAAAAGGTCTTGTCTGTATCAGGCCCTTTTTGTTCGACATCATCCCGCATACGCTATAGATTTTGGACAGCTCTAATCGCTCTTCATCCGTCAGTGGTGGCAGGATGGTTGCCAATCGCTCGGATATCATAGTCTTTCCGGCTCCCGGAGCACCGATTAAGAGCATATTGTGCATTCCGGCAGCCGCCACCTCGCAGGCACGCTTAATAAAGGTCT
>CAYPAM010000072.1:0-8960 GCA_964408715.1 uncultured Lachnobacterium sp. | reverse complement strand
TCTCATCCTGTAACACCTTGCGCACAAGTCCCTCGTAGGTTTCCTTAAAATGTTGCGTATTATCATCATTTACACTAAATTCCACAACAAGAAAATCCGGTTTCTTATCCAGTACATCCTCCTGCACTCTTGCCACGCCAAACTGGGAGGTCGTTCCACCGATTCCAGCGTTTAAGTAGGTCATCTTAGCATTTGGAAAATGCTCCACCCACCATTTGTAGACCAGATATGCATAACAGGTCTCTGGCGTCGATGATAGTGAGCCTTGCGTAATTGACCCACCCAAGAAGGCAACTGTGATATCTTCGCCTTTTTGGGCTTTTCTCATACAGCGTGTGAGGCGGTTCCAATCTCCTTTATGGACAATTCCATATTCTTTGTTCATGTTTTCTATCCTTCCTGCGGTCTTACGCATCCGCCCAGACATCTTCACCGAGCGACTCGATAAATGTACTCAGCTCCTCTGCCATTTTCTCAGCTTCTGGTATACGGATATGTCCGTGTGTACCACATCCATTGTTGCTATACAGGAAATGATGCATCTTTGAATCATTTAATTCCTTACACACATCATCAATTGCTTTGTCCCACATGTCACTGTGATTTAGAATAGTGGTCGCTAAAATAATGACTGCATTTGGGTATTTCTTTCGAATCTCGGATACCCAATTCTTATAATGCGTTCTCCAATTACATGCCTTTTCCCCATCGTAATCCTGCGTCATATAATCCTCCGGATGACTGTCGTTCTGTCCAATCGCAAGGACAACCACATGTGGAGTGTATTTGGAGAAATCCCACTCCTTAACTTCGAAAAGCTCTGGACAGTATTCGAGCTTGTCATAGATATACTCCATGCCAAGGTAATCCGGAGCGTGGAACCAACCGGTTCCGTCTAAAAGTGCTGCACCACCCTGCGCAATATCATGCAACTGTGCATTCAACTTCCTTGCAGTACACCATGCATAGGAATAATAGCTGTTGGAGTACTCACCGTCATGCTCTGGGTCCGCAAGTCCGCAGTATTCGACTGCTTCCGATACCTCTCCAGCCGATACACTGTCCCCATACACTTCTATTCTACGCTTTGGAAGTGGTGGAAGCTCTAGAATCTGAGCACCATCTTCTACCTCAAATCCGTGAAAAATAATATTATGACAGGAATCCATTCGCTTGAAGAAAAGCACCTCATGCTCTCCGTCCCCAAGGTTTTCACCTAAGACCAGCTCCTGTCTTCCTTCATTGGCAAGCGCAAGCTTCTGCTCTACACCATCAATGATTACTCCCATATAATTCGTCCAGCAATTTCTTACATTCGTAACAGACGCCTTTACGACATTGCCTGTAAAACGCATGCGCACATATGTACATGGATACACCCATATTGGATTTTTCTTATCCACATCATCAATACGGCCCATATATTGTAATCTGTCACAATCTGCTTCAATCCATTTCATATTTCTATTCTCCTATTTACGAATCAAGTGAATCAGCTTAGATTTAAAGTCGCCCCACATATTCTCTACCGGAAGACCTGCATACATCAGGGCATCGCCACCATAGACTTTGCCTGTTTCCTCTACCTCATACTGTGCCTGTGGGTCAAGTCCCTGTAACACGATTCTTCTGCTATGGTAGTTTGGTCGATTCAGTACCTGAACAAAGGTAATCAACGCCTCTGTTCCGTCCTTTGCAACGACTTCCCAGCAATCGTATTCATGGTTGCTGCTATAAGAAGCGATGCGGTAATAGTCGCCTGTTCTTACCAGATCGTTGTATTTATGGTACATTGCAACCTGCTGTGGAATCATATCGCGGTCTTCTTGTGGAATTTTTGTAATATCCAGCTCATAGCCGAAGGTTCCAGCTAACGCCACATGACCTCTTGTTTCGAATGGAGTTACTCTTCCAACTGCATGGTTTGGACAGTCTGATACGTGTGCCCCCATTGCTGTTAATGGATAGATAAGCGCTGTGCCCTCCTGAATCTTCAAACGCTCAATCGCATCCGTGTCATCAGAGCACCAAATCTGTGGACAGTAATATAACATGCCCGGGTCAAATCTTGCACCGCCGCCTGAGCAGTTCTCCAGCAATAGCTTTGGAAACTCTGCAAGCAATCTCTCCTGCAATTCATATACAGCAAGCACGTAACGATGGTATAATTCGCCCTGCCTGTCTGCTTCTAATGCATAGCTTCCCAGGTCGGCAAGCTGTCTGTTCATATCCCATTTTACATATTCGATATTGGCACTATGCAGAATATCCGAAACACTCTTCCACACGTATTCTAAAACCTCTGGTCTGGTCAAATCCAGCACGTACTGATTTCTGCATAAGCCTGCGGTTCTTCCCGGTACCTGAATTGCCCAATCCGGATGTGCACGATACAGGTCTGAATCCGGTGATATCATCTCCGGCTCAAACCAGATACCGAATTTAAGTCCTAACTTATTAACCTCATCTACTAAGTATTTTAAGCCGCCAGAAAGCTTCTCTTCATTGACCTTCCAATCGCCCAATGCACGGTTATCGTCACAACGATTTCCAAACCAACCATCATCCATAACCAGCATCTCAATGCCACATTCTGCCGCATTCTTAGCAATTGCAAGGAGCTTTTCGGTATTAAACTCAAAGTAAGTTGCTTCCCAATTGTTAATCAGAATCGGACGTTTCTTATCGCGATAGTAGCCTCTGATTAAATGATTGCGATACAGGTCATGATAGGTTCTTGTCATAGTCCCAAGCCCCTCACCGGAATATACCATAACAACCTCCGGAGCCTGGAACGACTCGCCCTGTCCTAATTTCCAGCAGAAGTTATAAGGACTTACTCCCATAACTGCGCGAACTGCATTAAACTGATCCACCTCAACCTGTGTCTCGAAGTTTCCGGAGTATACAAAATGCAATCCATATACTTCACCGGTTGTCTGCGTTGTTTCTGGTGTCGTCAAGGCAATAAATGGATGATTCTGATGGCTAGACTCGCCTCTTTCGGAAGCAACGCCCTGTCTGCCATAGCCAATCTTGCGTTCCTGGATGCCTCGCTCTCTTCCCCATGAGCCATGAAGAGACAGCATCGAATAATCCTTATTATCCATATCAATGCAGGCAGACATTACTTTTGTCAAATACACTGCCTCGCCTGTTGTATTCTTATTTATAATCTTCACACTACGCGTGATAGCATCTAGCTGTTCAAAAACTGTATACTGTAGTTCCATATGAAGGCCTAAGCAATCGTCTGCCAGAACAATCACAAGACTCGTACATTCTTCCTCTTCTCCAAAGGTTGCAGGAAGTCCTTCCAGCTTCTGCTTGCCCTTGTAAATCACATGCGAACGATAGCCTGCTTCTACCGCATTGTGCCCGCCCTCGGTGCGGATTTCCAGACAGTGCTGACGGAAGTCTCCAATACCTCCTACTGGGTATTCCATTGGCGCACAGTCCAAAAAGCATAATTTATCTCTATTATTTTTATCTGGTGTAAATGGTGGCTCTGCGGTTCTTGCAAGATATGCCACATCCTCACTTACCAGTTTTTTTCCGTAGTAATAATGTAAAAGATAGCCAAATGAATCTTCTACTCCCATAATATAACTTGTGTTTTTGGTATCAAGTTTAAATATTTTCTTTTCTTCGTTAAATAAAATTCCCATGATTCCCTCACATATTTTCTTTGCATCAGCTCACTTGCATATATAAAAAGGAGCCACCAAACACGGTAGCCCCTTCTACATGCATTTCATCTAAGATGCTATCGTTTTCCAATTTCGCGATCTGTTTCACTTGTTACGCTATGCTCTTTGATATATCCAACAACTTCGTCTAAAGTTGTAAATGCTAAACCAACGTAACTGTCTGCACATCCATAATAAATAGCAATCTTTCCACTTTCTGAATCATGAATTGTAGCACATGGGAATGTAACATTTGGTACAAAACCACGTTCTTCATACCATTCTTCAGGAGTTAACAGGAAGTTCTCGCAACGGTATAATACCTTTGATGGATTATCAATATCTAAAATTGCTCCACCAATAGAATATACATATCCGTTACATGTTCCACTTACTCCATGATAGAACAATAACCAGCCTTCAGTTGTTTCGATTGGTGCAGCGCCTCCACCGATTTTCAGTGACTGCCACCATTCGTTTCCACGGCTCATTACATGTCTATGTTTACCCCAGTATACAAGGTCTGGACTTTCGCTCACGAAAATATCTCCAAATGGTGTATGACCGGAGTCAGATGGACGGCTTAATAACATAAAGTTGCCATTGATTTTACGTGGGAATAATACGGCGTTTCTGTTGAATGGCAGGAACGGATTTTCAATTCTTGTGAAATTCTTGAAATCAGTTGTCTTTGCCATACCAATTGCAGCACCGTAGAAGTCCTGACACCAAATAATATAATATGTATCCTCTACCTTCACAAGTCGTGGATCATATGCATAATAAGGCATGAAATCATTGCCGTCTTCGTCTTTAAAAGGAATTGGATTCTTGTCAAATTCCCAATGAATTGCATCTTTGCTATGTCCTAAATAAATATATGGAACACCGTTTGTCTGTTCGCCACGGAATACTCCAATGAATTCGTCCCCATAAGGCATTACTGCACTATTGAAGATTCTCGCTACACCCTCAACCGGGTTGCGTCCGATAATTGGATTTTCTGTATAACGCCATACTGGCGCACCTTTTAATCCTTCTGGTTTTTCCTGCCATGGTACATTTTTTACCACCGGCGCAATCATTTTTAATTCGCTCATTACTTTTTCTCCAAACAATCTCTTCATTCATTTTCTATTGGTAATACCATTTCTGTGCCTCTTCGCTGTCTTCGTCCACAGGTGGCATAATAACCTTTAATATCTTTTCCAATGGAAAAGACCATACGTATACATAAACTCCCGGTATAACTAAGACTGCCCATGGCATCAGATATACTCCAATACAGGATGCCAGGAAAAGTATCAGCATACAGATAGTAACTGGCAGGTAACGGGACATAAGAATCCCTGCCATTTTGATTAGTTCCATATTCTTCTTCTGAAACCTTGATAATACAGGCCATAAGAAAATAGGTAGTCCCAGTATTAGAAACGCAATCAGTATCAGTATGACAAACAATGCGCTATTGAGTGAGCTTTCGTTATTCCATACATAATAAAAATCGACTCCTAATACTAATACGGAGACAATAAACAAACCTGTCATTGGCAGACTTTGTTTAAAATTAGTTTTCAAGGCGTAGAAAAATTCCTTTGTCACATATCCAGCGTTATGACGCACACATTTCGCCATCGCATAATAAGCAGCCGTTGCTGCTGCCCCTATGGTTACAAGGGGCAGCGAGCACAGAAGCCACAATATTCCAATCAGCAGAATGTCTGCCAGCTTATTCATAAAACGACTAAATATGCTATCACTTGAAAACATTGTATTCCTCTTTCATTATTTGTAGTAACTATCTAATGCATCCTGTACATTCTGTTTATATGTTTCCTGGAACTGTGCTGGTGTCATGGTACCATAAAGAATTGATGACCAATCCCAGTCAAGACCAAGTGAGTTCCAAAGGTCGAATCCACCTCTTGATCCTAAGTATTCCATTACAGCGTAGTTTTCTTCTGTAATTGCACAGTCTTCCCACCATGTTAAATCGCCATCACGGTATTCTGTATCGCCCTTGAACCAGTTAGACCAATCATAGAATACGTTGTATACTAATTCTGGATCTTCAACACCTGCTGGAATCATCCAAGCATTACCAGAAGAAACGTTCTTTAATGCGTTTGTTTCCTGATTTCCGCTTGGTCCAATTGGCCATGGACACCATACGATGTCAAAGTCAAGTTCGCTTGCTGCGTTTGCAGATGAAATCCAAGCTGCGTCAATGTAGAATGCAACCTTACCATCCATGTATGCGTTCTGGTTGTCATTAAAGTCCTCTGCGTTCCATGGTCTTGCAACCTTGTCTACGTTGTACATATTGTACATAAAGTCAAGTGCTTCTGCTACTTCTGGGCTAGAGAGTGTTTCTGTATCAGATGAAGCGATTGTTGCACCGTTACTCATTAACAGGTTATATACGAGGAAATCCCAACGTGAGCCGTAGCCGTATACGTCGATTGTTCCATCAGCGTTTGTATCCTGTGTTAATTTGATCATGTATTCACGCCATTTTTCCCATGTCCATTCGCCTCTTTCATATAAAGCGTTTGGATCTTCAAGACCAGCGTCATCTAACATCTGTTTGTTATATGCAAGCATATATGTGTTGTAAAGAACTGCTTCTGCACTGTTCTGCTGGAACAGATAAGCACCTTCATCAAGACCGATGTCGATTAGTTTGAATACCATCTCATCTGTGAAGATATCAGAATCTTCTGGAAGAATTGTCTCTAAGTTAGTTGCATATCCGTTTAAAGCTGCTGCAATACCGAATGATAAGTCTACTTCGTAGATATCACAGTCTGGTGTACCAGCAAGGATAGATGTGCTGATAGATTCCTGAATACCTGTGTAAGTAAGGTTTACAAATTCGATTTCAACATTGTACTTCTCTTCAACTTCAGCTACGATATCAAAATGTGCCTGTGCAAGTTCTTCATCAGATACACTTGGGTCATCGTAAATACCTGTATGTGTACTGTCATAGTAATGGTCATACCATGTACCAATCTTAATTACACGCTTTTCGGTGTTTCCTGGGTTATCTGATCCTGTATTGTTTGTAGAAGCATCTCCACAAGCAACAAGGCTTGCTGCCATTAAGACACTCAGTCCTACTGCAAGGATTTTCTTTAATTTTAACATATTTTTACCTCCCGGTTTCTTAATTGGTAAACTAACAAATTAGTTTGACTGTCCTACGGATACACTATATACTTCCCATGCACCAGAAGCTTCACACTGTAATCTTCCACCCCATGTTGAAGTATCTTCGCCAAGTACTGCTGCGATCTGCTCATATGTAACATAACATGTGCTTCCATCACATAATGCTTTACCGTTATTTCCATCTCCGATACGTGTCCATGCTCCTACTCCATCGATTGTTGCATCTGGTAATACAATCCACAGATCTCCGTTTTCACTTGAATACTGAATCTCAATAACAGCGCCTGGAACTAATGCTGCCACGATTTCTTCTGGCATTTCAAAACCATTCTGTCCCCAGCCATCTCCTGAGGTAGCAAAGCCTTCAAAGGATACTAATTTATTAACCATTGGTAATTCTACAAGTGTACCAACCTTTACGGAATATACTTCCCAAGCTCCGGAAGCTTCACACTGTAACATTGCTCCCCATGTTGCGGTATCTTCGCCAAGTACTGCTGCAATCTGTTCATATGTTACATAACATGTGCTTCCATCACATACTGCCTGACCGTTATTTCCATCTCCGATACGTGTCCATGCTGCTACTCCATCGATTGTTGCCCATGGCAATACAATCCAGAGATCTCCATTTTCACTTGAATACTGAACTTCGATAACAGAGCCTGGAACTAATGCTGCTACGATTTCTTCTGGCATTTCAAAACCGTTCTGTCCCCAGCCGTCACCAGAAGTTGCAAAGCCTGCGAATTCTACAGCTCCACCCAGAGTGATGTTTGCTGCCTTCTGACCAACTTTTACAGAGTATACTTCCCATGCTCCAGAAGCTTCACACTGTAACATTGCTCCCCATGTTGAGGTGTCTTCGCCAAGTACTGCTGCAATCTGTTCATATGTAACCTGTGCAATATTCTTAGAGTTATTAATGTATGCAGAATCATTGTTTCCATCGCCAATACGTGTCCATGCTGCTACTCCATCAATTGTTGCCCATGGTAATACGATCCACAAATCTCCGTTTTCACTTGAGTAAGAGATTTCAATAACAGAGCCTGGAACTAATGCTGCTACGATTTCTTCTGGCATTTCAAAACCATTCTGTCCCCAGCCGTCGCCTGAAGTTGCAAAGCCTGCAAATTCAACTGCACCTGAAAGACCGCAAAGGTTGCTTCTGTCTTCACCAGTAGCTTCTGCTTCACACTGCGCACTTGTATCTACTGTAAGAACGTTACCTGAAGCATCCTTTAATACGATGTTATCGATGTAGAAGTTTGTTGCTGTAGCGCCTTTATCTTTACCTGTATCTGTTTCCATAGAAACCACGATATAGTTACCTGCTACGAATGCACTTCCATCTGCCAATGTGTAAGAAATAACCTTTGGATTTGCATTTTCAAGGTATACAGACCATGCAGAAGATGTCTTCGCATTGCTTTCACCTACGAATGCATAAACGTTACCGGAAGCAGAATAGAACTTTCCATCTGGGTTTTCTGTTCCAAGTACGATTTCAACTGTCTTTAAATCTGCAATCTTGTCACCAAGAAGTGCGTCTACCTGAATCTTAATATAAGGGTTCTTGCCCTGTGGAGTTACTTTAATTGCTTTTGAGCCATTGTAATCTGCTAATTCAATGACTGAGTCATCGCCGGATGGGTTAACCGTCTTGTCTACACCTACGAAGCCGTATAATCCATCTTCAAAGTCAATACTTACATCTCCTGTAATAAGTCCTGCATTGTTTTCAGTGCCGGTACCTTCTGAACCTGTTTCAGAATTGTTTGCGTTTGCATCACCACATGCTACCATGCTAAATGTCATTGTAACTGCGAGTAATAATGCTAAGAATTTTTTTCCTTTCAACTTTTTCTTCCTCCTTATTATATGTTGCTATATAGGGAGAAGCGGCTTAACCTACGATACCACTTCTCTCAACACCTTCAATAAACTGCTTCTGTAACAGAACATAGATTAGAACAACTGGAATCATGATAAGAACAATACCCGCATCCAAATATAACTCCAAAATATTTGGATCGAGGATTTTTTCCAATGTGGAGATGGAAGCCTCAATGGAAGCAATCTTCTTACTGATTA
>CAYPAM010000071.1:0-9133 GCA_964408715.1 uncultured Lachnobacterium sp. | reverse complement strand
TTTTATTAGAAAACCCAGATTATCAAAAACAGGAGGAATCAACCTTGAAAGATACAACTCGTGACTTAATAGTCGTTATTGCAGAACAAGGCTATACAAACATAATTATGAGTGCAGCCAGAGAAGCTGGTGCATATGGTGGCACTGTCGTTCATGCAAAAGGAACCGGTATGGAAGCTGCCGATAAATTCATGGGCATCTCTCTTTCTGATGAAAAAGAAATCATCTATATCGTTGCAAAGACGGAGGAGAAAAATGCAATTATGAAGGCTGTTATGGAAAAAGCTGGCTACGAATCAAAGGCCAAGGCTGTTTGCTTCTCTCTTCCAGTAACAGATACTGCGGGACTTCGACTTTTAGAAGACTAAGTATATTGATTTCATATTATTTCAAAAAGCCCCCTATTACATATTGATTTGATATGTAATAGGGGACTTTTCTTATTACTTGTTACTTTCGACTATTCACAACATTGCATATGAGTTCTGCACAAGCTTCACGCCCAAGCGATGCATCCATACATAAGTCATAGTTATGTTGGTCATCCCAGATTTGTCCCGTAATGTTGCGATAATATGCTGCACGCTTCTCATCCGAATGGCGCATATTCGTCATTGCAGCCTCTCTATTATCTCCGTACATTTCCATGATCTTTTCGATACGATATTCCTGTGGTGCATGAATAAACACACGAAGTACATTATCATAATTTCTTAATACATAATCCGCCGCACGACCAACAATGACACAAGAACCATTATCAGCAATTTTTTGAACAATCTGCTCCTGTGCCACAACTGCCTGCTGAACAACGTTGGTACTTAAATATAATTCATGAAGCACATTCGGCGAGTTCTCTGTCAGGTCTTTTACGAATTTCTGATCCAATCCACTTTCCTTCGCTGCCAAAGCTGTCATTTCTTTATAATAGAATGGAATCCCAAGCTGCTCTGCCACCATTTTACCAATCTGTTTTCCACCTGAGCCATGTTCTCTGGCAATCGTAATGATTACACCTGGTACGGAAGGTTTAATAATAGTCTCTGAATCTAATTCTGCAGTTTCCACTACCATCTCCTTCTTCAGTGAACGGAAGAAAGATACTGTTAAAATCAGAATCACAATAACCGCGACCAAATCAGCGATTGGAGCTGCCAGCAAAAGTCCATTGATGCCGGAGCCCTTACTATTGCTTTCCAGAATATATGGCAAAACAATTGCCACCGGTGTAAAGCACAAAATATCTCGAACCAGAGAGGCAACTACCGCATGCACGGACTTGCCTATAGACTGGAAAAATACTGCTGTCATCTTAACCAGACAGGTGATGGCGGTAAGAGACATATAGATACGGAAGGTTTTAACCGCAAACTCCATATACAACTCATTTCCTGAGCCGAAAATTCCAATGATTACCTGTGGACAAAACTGGAACAATACGGTTGCTACTCCTCCAACAATAAGCGTTGCCTTTAACACCAGTCCATAGGCTTCCTTTACACGGTCCATTTTTTTGGCACCATAATTATAGCCGAAAATCGGCTGTCCACCTAATACAATACCCGTTACGATATTGCACACAACGGTATAGACCTTGGTCTGAATACTAAATACAGAGATTGGAATATCGGGACCGTATTTTGAGAGTTCACCATAATGTGCCAAAGTCATATTACATACCATTGACATCACCACAATGGAAATCTGTGTCACAAAGGTTGCTGCCCCAAGAGAAACAACACTTCTTAACACACCCTTATCCGGAATAAAACTACGTTTCGTTAGCTTAAAGGTTTTAGGACGGAAGAAATACAACGCACACACCACAAAGGAAGCCACTTGACCAATTGCAGTCGCCCATGCAGCACCTGCGATTCCCCACTTAAACACGAAAATAAATACTGGGTCTAAGATGATGTTAATAATCGCGCCTGTTAGCATCGCTACCATGGCATACGTAGGACTACCATCTGCGCGAATCATACTATTCATGACATTCAGCAATAAATAAAAAGGAAAAAATGCTGCTACTATGCGAAAATACTCTACCGCCATTCCAATTGTCTGGTCAGATGCACCAAATAAGCGCATCAGTGGATTCGCAAAAATCAAGCATAACACCATAAACACAATACTTATGATAAAAGTCGTTGTAATTCCTGTTCCTACACATTTATGTGCACTTTCGGTATCCTTTCTACCGGAACAGATGCTTAAATAAGATGCTGCACCATCACCAACACACCATGCAAAAGCATTTGCAATACAAATAATCGGAAAAGAAACCCCCGTTGCTGCATTGCCCAGGTATCCAAGTTCACTATTTCCAATGAATATCTGGTCCACAATATTGTATAAGGCACTAATCAATAGTCCCGTTACACAAGGGATTGCAAACTTAAGTAAAAGTTTTGAAATTCTCTCCTCTCCAAGATATCTGCTTTCGTTTGAAGTTTTCACACTGCGCCTCCTAAATCTCTGTAAACCTGTTAGAAACGGGATGCATAAAAAAATACCGCTTCAGATTTACTATTTTCTAAAAGAGAACTTATAGTAAAACTATTACGGTAGTTTGTAGACACATTCACCCAATTGTGAATCTATATAAGTTTTATTATTTGCCACGTCGTATTGTAACATAAGCAAGAAAGATAAGCAAGATGTAAATTGACACCACTTACAATCAATTTTATAATGAATTTATATTACAAAAATCTAGTACATATCGTAATCAAATAAACAATTTGAAAATATAATACGAGGAGATATCTTATGTCCAACATTATAGAAATAATAGATTTAAACATGATAGAACTTGATATATATGCTCGTCTTTCTGAGGGACAGCTTCTTCATTATAATGAACCGGATATCGGCATTTTCATATGTGAAAGTCCAAAAGTAATCTTACGTGCCTTAGACGCTGGATACACACCAATTTCTATTCTTGTAGAACGTTCTGAAATCAAAGGCGAAGTGTTAGATATCATCCATCGTTGCGGTGATATTCCGGTTTTTACCGCAGATTATGAGGTGTTAAAGGAACTAACCGGCTTTCAGCTTACACGTGGCATGCTCTGCGCCATGAACCGCAAAGCATTGCCTTCTGTAGAAGAAACAATTAAAAACGCGCGACGTATTGCAGTTTTAGAGGATGTCGTAAATCCAACTAATGTTGGAGCCATCTTTCGCTCCGCAGCTGCGCTGAATATGGATGCGGTGTTGCTTTCACCTGCGTGTTCAAACCCGCTCTATCGCCGTGCAGCTCGTGTAAGTATGGGGACTGTATTCCAGATTCCATGGACATATCTTGAACCGGCAGCTTCTATATCTGGTGCAAATATCGCTAAACTGCATGCTCTTGGTTTCAAGACTGTCGCTTTTGCACTTCGTGATGATTCCATCTCAATCGATGATCCACGTCTTAACGCAGAGGAAAAGCTTGCCATCATTCTCGGAAATGAGGGTGAAGGACTTGTAGAAAGCACTATCGCAAACTCTGACTATACGGTAAAAATCCCGATGTCACATGGTGTTGATTCACTGAATGTTGCAGCTGCAAGCGCAGTGGCATTCTGGCAGCTTGGCCGTCGCTAGGAATATCTAAAACATCTGGAGTGTTCTTAGTTATTCTCTAGCATCGTCTCAATGAATATGCCATATCCACTTGTAGGGTCATTGATTAACACGTGTGTTACCGCACCAACAATCTTGCCATTCTGAATAATGGGTGAACCACTCATTCCCTGCACAATTCCACCTGTCAATTCCAATAACTCTGGGTCTGTCACCTTGATATGCAAGCCCTTATTGGAATTGATTGCCAGATAATCGACATACGTAATCTCGATATCATAATATTTTCGTTCACCGGAAATCTCAGATATAATCTGCGCAGGTCCAACCTCTATCTCCTGCTTATAAGCGACCTTGTAGACTTCTCCCTCTTCTAGATAATCATCTAAATTCTCACTATCCAGATTGCCATATACTCCGGTTGCCTGATTCTCTGCTACCTCGCCGAGATGATTTAGGCTGCCATAATTGATGACTCCCTTTACTTCACCCGGTTCCCCTTTCTGTCCTTTCTCTATTCCAATAATTTTGGATATATACAGGTCTCCACCAGACACTTCCAGGAGATCTGATGTCTCTCCATTACTCATACCATGTCCTAAAGTGCCAAATTCACCAGTTTGAGAGACATACGTAAGCGTTCCGACACCTGCCAGGTCATCCTTTACCCATGCGCCTAATAGATAGGAACCGTTTGCTGCCTTTATAGGTGTAACAGATACGTCATAGATTTCATCCGCGCGGTTTATTGTTAAAACCATACTACTTCCATTCGAATCTGCAACTGCTTTCACGAGCTCTTCTTTGCAGGTAATATCCGTTCCATTCACAGCAAGGATGTAATCTCCAGTTTTTAGCATCTTTTCCACTGGATTTACCAGTTCTCCTGTACTACTTTCTATTGCGCAGGTATCTATAACAAATATCCCCTCACATTCGGTATATATACCAACGATTTCTCCTGATACATAGACCTCTTGCTCATCTACTACATTTACCGTCACCTCTTTGATGGGAATTAGCCCCAAAATACTGCATAGCTTCTTTTCTACTCCGGACTCATCTTCCAAAGAAGTAACTACAAAAGGAAATTCAACATTCAGCTGCGCATCTTCCCCATCTCTTACATAGATGTTATCTGGAACCTCACTTTCGATTAATTCAATTGCCAATAAAAATACCAGCGCAGTGTACACCGCTGATAAAACTCGAATACATTTATTAAAAAAGTTCCGCATACCATTACTCCTTTATATCGGTAATAGTATGCGAAACCGTTTACTTTTTCATGTGAGCCAATTCTTTCATTTCTTGAGCATTTTTTACTACAGCATCTGTAATTTCCACTCCGCCAAGCATTCTTGCCAATTCATGAACACTCTCATCTTTATTTAATTTGAAAATACACGAACGTGTCACATTATTTTCTACTGTTTTTTCAATCAAATAATGTGCATCTGCCATAGCTGCAATCTGTGGAAGATGTGTGATGCAGATAATCTGATGATTTCTGCCAAGAACATTCATTTTCTCTGCTACCATCTGCGCAGTACGTCCACTGATTCCACTATCAATTTCATCAAAAATCAAGGACTCTATCTCGTCTGCGTTCGCCATGACAGTCTTAATCGCCAGCATGATACGCGACAGCTCACCACCGGAAGCAACCTTACCAAGTGGCTTGACTGGTTCTCCCGGATTTGTTGAAATCATAAATTCCGGCTCGTCATAGCCATTCGCACTATATGCAACAGGTTCTCCAAATTCCATCGTAAATACCACATCCAGGAAATTCAAATCCTGTAAAGCCTTTGTAATCGCCTCACACAAACATAATGCATTCATTTTACGAATCTTTGAGATTTCCGAGCACAGCTTCTTTACCTCTGTTTCTTTTGCATGAAGCTTGGATTCAAGCTGATTCAAATAGGCATCATAATCATTGAGTACACTGATTCTTTGTGATTTTTCCTCCAACGCCTCCAAAATCAATTCAATGGTATGACCATACTTTGATTTCAAGTGATTGATGATGTCCAATCTCTTCTCAATTCTATAAAAGGTTTCTTCATCAAAGTCTGCATCGGATATGTAGGCTGCTAATTCATGATGGAAGTCATGCATAAGGTTTTCGATTTCTGCTAACTGTCCCTCAAGCTGCATAATCTGCTTATCATACGCTGACACGGAGGATATCTCGCGAAGTGCTCGTCCGATGAGTTCCGATGCACACTCTCCATCTCCTGCTACGGCTTCATGAGCACGGCTGACAGCCTCCATAATTTTTCGTCCATTGGAAAAACGTTTAAATTCTTCTTCTAATTCCTCGTCTTCTCCGCTCTTGAGATTCGCTTCTTCGATTTCCTTGACTTCATATTCCAGGAAAGACAGTTCTCTCTTTCGTTCTTCTACATCCAGATTTGAACGCTCCCATTCTTCCTTCAGCGCACGATACTCTTTGTAAGCCTCTGAAAGTTTCTGCTTTCTATCGCCGATTTCTGCCTTTGCATATGCGTCTAAGATGTCTAAATGCTTTTTCTTTGATAACAGTGATTGATGCTCATGCTGTCCATGAATATCAATCAAAAGTGATGCCACTTCCTTTAACACAGAGGCTGAAACCGCCTCTCCATTGATACGGGCAACGGCTTTTCCAGAAGTGATTTTGCGACTTAATATCACGCAGTCATCCTCTGCCTCAATATCCAGCTCGTGCAGTTTTTGTTTGATTTTCTCGTCCTCAACGGAAAAAATCAATTCTACTAAGGCTGGCTCATCGTTGTCCTTTAGCATTTCCTTTGGAACCTTCTGACCCAAAGCAAGATTGATAGAGCCAATGATAATGGATTTTCCGGCACCGGTTTCACCGGTTAGAATATTAAGACCATTTGAAAATTCCACTTCTGCTTCATCAATCAACGCCAGATTCTTCACATGTAGATTTTGTAACATATTAACTCCTTTACTTCTCCCCGTCGCGCATATGTTTACTGTTCTACAATTTTACGAAGTCTCTTCATAATTGCAACAGTATCTTCTGTAGAGCGAATTGCACACATAATGGTGTCATCCCCGGCAATGGAGCCAACGATTTCATGTATCTGCATCGCATCAATGCATGCGCACACCGCACTTGCCATACCGGATACAGTCTTAATCACCAAAATATTCTGTGCCATATCCATAGACACAAATCCATCCTTTAATACTCGTACAAACTTCTCTGACATATCATCCGAGGTGTCGTTAAGTGCAGCGTATTTCTGCTTTCCGCTACCGGTAGATATCTTGGTCAGCTTCATTTCACGGATGTCTCTGGAAACAGTAGCCTGTGTAACTGCATATCCGTCTTCCACAAGCAATGCTAACAACTCGTCCTGTGTCTCGATATCATTTTTCTTGATTAATTCTAAAATTTTGCTTTGTCTCTTTGTTTTCATAATATCTCCTAAAGGTATTATCCCATTTTCTTACGCATTATCTCTAAGAAGCTCTGCTTATTTATTTTACAGATTTTAATCTTGTGTGCAGCGCGTTCTACTACGTATCTTTCTCCCGCAAGCAGCTTTGCAGTTCTTTCGCCATCACAGCTTACGTATGCCGCCTCATCTTCGATTCCGCGTCTGGACACCATTTCAATTTCAATGATATCATCATCCTTTAAGATAATTCCTTTGGAATTGAGACTATGCGCATTGATTGGAGTAAGCGCCAATATATTTGCTCCCGGCTCAATAATTGGACCGCCAGCCGAAAGATTGTATCCGGTTGAACCTGTTGGTGTAGAGATAATCACACCATCTCCGTCATAGGTAACAAGGAACTCTCCATTGACATATACATTCAGTCGCAACAATGCCATGACTCCTGTACGATGAATAACAATATCATTCAGTGCAGTTCTTCCTCTATCTGCATTCTTACGATAACCTTTTAACATAAGGCGTTCTTCTATCGTACAATTATCCAGCATCAACTGGTCAATTGACTGATAAAGCGTATCTGCTTCCAATTCACACAGATATCCCATAGTTCCAAGATTCACACCGATAAGCGGAATGTTGTTTTTTCTTGTTTTACGAACGGCACGAATCAGTGTGCCATCTCCGCCAAATACAATAATACAATCTGTATCCGCTGGGATATTCTCGTAGTGCAGTGCTTCAAACTCAATCGGTCCGTTTTCTGATTCAGACAGATTAATCGCACTTCCGCCATTTCTGCGAATATACCTTACAATATCATTTGAAATCTTAAGTTCTGGATCCTTATATGGATTAGCTACGATAACGAATTTCTTCATATTATTTGTCCAGGCTACCATGAGCAGCTTCTACTACCTCATGAATATCCACGGATTCCTCCTTTTTCGGATTATCGTCTTTCTCAATATATACCAAGTACTCGATATTTCCTTCCGGTCCTTTAATCGGAGAATACTCCAGATTATGAACGGAAAAACCATTCTCTAACGCATAATCAATGATTTTTAGAATGACTTCCTCATGAACGGTTTTTTCTCTTACAACGCCCTTCTTGCCAACCTTTTCCTTGCCGGCTTCAAACTGTGGCTTAATCAGACAAACCATCTGTCCATGCTCCTTTAAAAGCTCTCTTGCAGGTCCTAACACCTTAGTTAGAGATATAAAGGACACGTCTACGGATGCAAAATCCAACACATCCTCAATGTCCTGTGGCGTCACATAACGGATATTGGTCTTCTCCATGCAGACAACCCTCTCATCCTGTCGAAGCTTCCATGCAAACTGTCCATACCCCACGTCCACGGCATAAACCTTGCTTGCACCGTTTTGTAACATACAATCTGTAAAGCCACCTGTCGATGCTCCAATGTCCATACAGACCTTGCCATCAAGTGTAATTCCAAAGTGAGTCATGGCTTTTTCAAGCTTTAACCCGCCTCGGCTAACATATTTCAATGTATTTCCGTGAATCTCAATCACGCAATCATCGGAAAACATACTTCCTGCCTTGTCTTCACGATTATTATTCACGAATACATTGCCTTCCATAATCATGGCCTTTGCCTTCTCTCTGGATGGTGCCAGTCCACGATTCACCAATAAGATATCTAAACGTTCTTTCATACTGTCCTCTGATTATTTCAAAAGCTTTATTACTTTATCATATATGGTATCTTCATCAATTCCAATATCTTTTTTCAAGATTTCCACATTTCCATGCTCTACATATGCATCCGGAATCGCTACAACCTGAACCCTCATATCCAGATTCTTTTCTAATACGAAGGATGACACATGCTCTCCAAAGCCACCACTTAACACGTTCTCTTCCAATGTCACAAGGATATCATGCTTTTCTGCCAGAGACACTACCATATCCTTATCAAATGGAGCTGCAAAACGTGCATTGATTAACGTTGCATCCACACCCTGTTCTTCCAGTCTTTCTATAACCTTTTGGGCAGTTTCTACCATGCTTCCCAATGCAAAAAATGCAATCTTAGAGCCTTCTTTTATGACCTCGCTCTTACCAAATGCGATGGCACTTCTATGCTCCTTCAAGCCGTCATATG
>CAYPAM010000070.1:0-9133 GCA_964408715.1 uncultured Lachnobacterium sp. | reverse complement strand
AGTGACATTCTATGTCAACAACTTTTTTGAACTTTTTACAAAGTTTTCTGTTGTGCTTTTCTCGCATTGCATGACTGCTTTTAGCGAGTCAGCTTTGTTATATTAGCACGCAGGTATGGCAAAGTCAACACAAAAAACGCCAAAAAATAAAGTTCATCTTTTCCCCAAAAAATCTTAAATTGTCTAAATTGTCTGATTTTTATATTTTTCTTGAACAATTTTATTTTTCACCATTTTTCGATATCCTTTCAACCTATAATAAAGCGTCATTCTGACGACGCAAGTTCCTATAAGGTAAAAAAGAAGCGATTCTACCGAATCGCCTCTAACGCTTCCCTCACATTACTTACACCAACCAATTCAATTCCTTCTATATTATGAAGGAATCCCGTTTTGCAAACCTGTGGCAGAATACATCTTTTAAAGCCAAGCTTCTTTGCCTCCAGCACGCGTTGCTCTGCCATGCTCACGCCACGCACTTCGCCACTTAGTCCGACCTCGCCAAAACAGATTGTCTTTTCGTCGATTGGTTTGTCCAGCTTGCTTGAGATAATCGCAAGCACAATACCAAGGTCGGTTGCCGGTTCATTGATACGAATACCACCTGCAATGTTGACATAGGCATCACATTCCGACAAGCGCATCCCAAGTCTTTTTTCCAAAACCGCCATAAGCAGGTTTACACGGTTGTAGTCTGTGCCGGTTGCAGTACGTCTTGGATTGCCAAAATTCGAATTGCAAATGAGCGCCTGTATTTCTAACAGAATTGGTCGTGTTCCTTCCATAGAACATGCAACCACAGACCCAGATGCACCGATTGGTTTTCCGCTCAACATAAATTCCGATGGATTTTCCACTTCCACAAGACCGATGTTACGCATCTCGAAGACACCAATCTCATTCGTAGAGCCAAAACGATTCTTCACGCCACGAAGAATACGATAACTCTCGTGACGGTCGCCTTCAAAATACAGCACGGTATCTACCATGTGCTCTAGCACTCTTGGTCCTGCCACTACGCCTTCCTTCGTCACGTGCCCTACGATAAATATAGAAATATCCATTCCCTTTGCAATCTGCATGAAGATGCTCGTCGCTTCGCGCACCTGTGACACGCTGCCCGGTGCAGATGAGACCGCCTCACTAAACATGGTCTGAATGGAATCGACAACCACCACCTCTGGTTTTTTGCGTGCAATTACTTCCTTTATAATATCAAGGTTTGTTTCACACAATAGCTCTAACGAATCGGCAAACTCACCAATTCGTTCAGCGCGAATCTTAATCTGTTGCAAGGATTCTTCACCTGATATATACAGCACGGATACCTTCTCGTTGGATAGGTTTTTGCACACCTGTAATAATAGAGTGGATTTGCCGATTCCCGGATCGCCACCGACCAATACGAGCGAGCCTTTTACAATTCCGCCACCTAACACACGGTCTAGTTCCTTCATAGACGTAGACATACGCTTTTCGTCAGCCGATGATATCGCGGACAACGGTACTGGTTTCGCCTCTTCTAAGGCTTTCTTCACCGCTGAGGATGAAGTGCTTTTTCTATCCACCACTTCTTCTACAAAGGTATTCCATTCCTTGCATCCCGGGCATTGTCCCATCCATTTCGCAGATTCAAATCCGCAATTCTGGCAAAAATAAATACTGCTTTTTCCTTTCGCCATAGCTCCTCCTAAATTCCCTTACTTCCTATATATAAATGAAAAATAACCCGGCCTATCATAAGACCGGGTCAAACTACTATTTTCTAGTGATTACAACTGCTACTGCATCTGCTCCTTCTAAGGCAGTGCCAAAGCTTAGCTTGCCACCAAGGTTTGTCTTCACAACACCTGTTGACTCTCCGTTAATTGTAATCTCATATTCTGACTCAGCTTCTAATTCCAATGTAATCTGTGCATCCTCTGCACCTTCTACCGAAAATGAAACCTTATCTTCTTCCTTATGAAATTCTAAAACTGCTGTTCCTGGAACAGATTCATATACAAACACGTCATCACATTCTAACTTGGTAATCTCTTTACAGGTCTTTACCTTATAAGAACCACCATTGTGTGTGAAATTATCAAGTTTTGCTTTGCTTTCCAATGTGTAATCGCCAAAGCTAATTGTTCCATTTGATTCTACACGAATCAACTCGCTAACTACAGCCATTTCAAATTCTCCTTTTGTATACTACTCGAGCCTCTGCTCCTAACTATTATATCACTTTGAAACAGAAATTGCATCCTTTTTCACAGAGACAATTACTCTATCTCCGCTCTTAATGTTGCCTGCAACAATTTCTTCCGCAAGCTTATCCTCTACCTCATCCTGAAGCTTACGCTTCAGTGGTCTTGCTCCGTATTTTCTATCATATGACTTTTCAACAATATAGGCTTTTGCAGCGTCTCTCACCACCAAATCAATTGCAAGCTGGTCTTTGCAGCGTTTCTGCAATTCTTTTACCAGAATGGTTACAATCTTACCCATATCTTCTTTATTTAAAGCACGGAATACGATAGTTTCATCAATACGATTCAAGAACTCTGGCTTAAAAATGCGTTTCACTTCTTCCATTACGCCATCCTTCATGCGCTGATGATCCTGCTTCTCATCCTCTTTGCTTCCAAAGCCCAATCTCTTTGGTTCAATGATAGCCTGCGCACCAGCATTAGACGTCATGATGATAATGGTATTCTTAAAGTCCACCTTACGTCCCTGCGAATCTGTGATATGACCTTCGTCCAATACCTGCAGAAGAATATTGAATACATCCGGATGAGCCTTTTCGATTTCGTCAAAAAGGATTACCGAAAATGGATTACGACGAACCTTCTCACTAAGCTGTCCGCCCTCTCCATGTCCGACATATCCCGGAGGAGAACCAATCATCTTGGATACGCTATGCTTCTCCATGTATTCTGACATATCTACTCGAATCATCGCTTCCTCTTTGCCGAATACCGCCTCCGCAAGAGCTTTGGAAACCTCTGTCTTACCAACACCAGTCGGTCCTAAGAAAAGGAAGGAACCAATTGGACGTTTTGGGTCTTTGAGCCCTACTCGGCCACGGCGAACTGCCTTGGATACCGCAGTCACTGCCTCTTCCTGTCCAATTACACGCTTCTTCAATACCTCTTCGAGTTTTTTCAATCGTGCTGCTTCATTTTCCGTCAGCTTATTTACCGGAATCTTCGTCCATCCTGCCACGATATCTGCAATCTCATTCTCTCCTATGATAGGAAGCTTCTTGGTAGAGGCTGCTTTGGACTTCTTCTCCTGCTTTGCAATCTCTTTGAGCAGTTCTTCCTTGCGCGCCTTATCCTCACGCACAAGCTCTAGCTCTCCCTTCTGGAGATGCTCTTCCATCTGAAGCTCTACTTCGTGAATCTCCTTATGGATACCGGTAAGCTTACCAGGAGAACCAAGCAGCCCAAGACGCACCTTCGCAGCCGCTTCATCCATAAGGTCGATTGCCTTATCCGGAAGAAATCTGTCGCTTACATATCTAGCAGACAGGGTCACTGCCGCTTCTACCGCTTCGTCAGAGATTTCCACCTGATGATGACTCTCATAGAGATGACGAATGCCTTTTAGAATCTCAATGGTTTCTTCCATCGATGGTTCTTCTACGGTAACCGGCTGGAATCGACGCTCCAATGCGGCATCCTTTTCAATATATTTTCGATATTCTTCAATTGTGGTCGCACCAATGACCTGAATCTCGCCTCTTGCCATAGCCGGCTTTAAGATATTCGATGCATCCAGAGAGCCTTCTGCACCACCTGCACCAATAATGGTATGAAGCTCATCAATAAACAAAATCACATCGCCCGCTAGGGTCACTTCATTAATTACCTTTTTGATACGCTCTTCAAATTCCCCACGATACTTGGACTTTGCAACCAATCCTGACATATCCAGGGATACTAAGCGTTTTCCTGCCAAAAGTCCCGGAACCGTGCCATTTACGATACTTTCTGCAATACCTTCCACGATTGCAGTCTTACCAACACCCGGCTCCCCAATGAGACATGGATTATTTTTCCCACGTCTGCTAAGAATCTGGATGACACGCTCTGTCTCCAGCTTGCGTCCCACAACCGGGTCTAACATGCCTGATGCAGCAGCTTCTGTCAAATCTCTGGAATACTGGTCCAGTGTAGGAGTCGCTGAACCATTTGCTGCCTTACGGCTCTTTGTATATTCCTCACGGTATTTTGCCGGATCTTCGCCAATGGCACCCAGAATATCCGTAAAAAGCTTCTGCAAGTTCACTCCCATCGTGTTCAGAAGCCGCGATGCCGCACAGTCTCCTTCCTTGACAATCGCCAGAAGAATGTGCTCAGTTCCGATACTCTCATATCCCAGACGCATCGCTTCTTCCTGCGACTTCATAAGGATATGCTGCGCACGAGGTGAGTAGCCGTCTCTCTCCTCAACAAGTGTTGTATCTCCTGTTGAGATGAGTTCTTCAATCATCTGTAACAGCTTAGAAAGCTCTACCCCATTTACTGTTAACACCTCTGCTGCAACCCCTGAGCCTTCCTTTAAAAGTCCCACAAGGATATGTTCTGTTCCTACATAATTATAATGCATGCTTTTAGATAAACGCTTTGCGATGTCTAATGCACGTTTTGCTTTTTCAGTATACTTCACTGCTTTGCCTCTCACTTACTACATATTATAAATCTATAAATTCCAATTCATCACCGTCATTTGTGGATGAAATCTGTGATGCTTTCGAAGTCATCTCGTCTTCTACCTTGCTTTCCGATTTGTCTTCAGACTTGTCTTCCGTCTTTGCCTCTGCCTTAGCTTCTTCTTTGACCTCTGACTTTGCATTTACAGCGTTTTCAACCTCATCTTCGTCTTCGTAATCTTCGTCTTCGTCATCTTCCTCATCCTCTTTGCGTTTTGCCAGAAGAAGATTCACAATAACAATTACAAGGACGGCCACCACGAATACCGCTACACAAATGATGATTCTCTGAAGGCTTTCTGCCTCTTCAAGCTGCATCGTAAGTGCATTGTATTTATCCTGCAGCTCATTGGAATCGGACGCTCCTGCCTGTGTATCGGAAGGATTCTCTGTATCAGTTTGTGTATTGTCAGTTGGAATAATTCCTGCATAACGCTGATAGGTTCCTTCCAAGGAATCATATTGATACCAACCCAATTCTCCATCAGCATTCATACAATATAACAGATAAAAATCACTATTTACCGCAGTTTTTGTCACCTGATACTGATATGCATTCACAATGCCTTTTCCCTCGATAGAAAGCGTGCAGGCAACATAGCCTTCAGGAGCTTCCACATCATCCGGCATCAATACGATGACATAATTCTTCTCTGATGTCAGCTTGATAAAAGGATATACCTGATTCAATTCTTCATTATAGATATAGTATTCACCAACATTTTCTGCGGTTTGCAGATATAATACGGTCAGCTCCCCATTCTTAAAGGAAAGCGCCGTTACCTCCTTACTTGCACCTAACAGAATCTCTTTTTCTTCAAAATCCACAGGGATGCTATCCGCAGGAATGTCCTCTGTCACATAGAGCCCTGTACCATTTACCTCGAAATCTGGCGTTGCCGGAGTTTCTGATTCTGATGGTTGTGGACTTTCCGATTCTGAGGAACCAGGAGTATCTGTCGCCTTTTCCTTACGTGTTACCGTAATCTTGTAGGTTGCCTTCTTACCATTTTCTGCCTGTACGACAACCTTGATAACATTGCTTCCCACATCAAGTTTTACTGTTCCATCACCTGTAATCGACTCAATTGACGCAGCCTTATGATTCGCAGTTGCACTTACCACAACGCTTGTCACATCATAGTCTACAGTGGCTGTATACTTTGTCGTACCTCTTTTAAAGGTCGGCGACAATGCTACCGCTTTAGATCCGGCAGTTAATTTCAATGACTTCAAGGAGTTATCCGCTGATTTGGTATCGGTACCTTCCGTTGTCACTTCATTTTGAATCGTAATCTTTGTCGACGCACTGCCCAGAGTAACTTCCTCCAAGGAATCATTATCATATACTTCCATTGGAGTTACCTTGATTTCTGCTGTTCCAGAGGTTGCAGCCTTAAAAGTAACCGTAACCTTATTAGTTCCGGCAACACACTGTTTACCAATGTTCATCGTAATGATACCGCCATTTACTCCAACTTCCACCGAAGCACTTGAATAGGTCAGCACATCCTTTGGAAAGGACAAGTCCACTGTACCGGTTACACTTTCCGGAATCGTAAGGGTTACTGTTACACTATCTCCGATATTTACCGTCGAAGCACTTACGCCCAATGTAACATTCGCACCATACGCCTGCTGGTTTGGTGTTACTAAAAGCATCAGCACCATCACCACAGAAACCAAATATTTCAATGCTTTTTTCATCATCTCACCTCTTACTTCTGTTCAATCGTCGACAGACCCAATGTATGACGATTCGTTATCATGATATCCAAAATATTAATATTCCCATTTTTATTGACATCTCCCGCTGCAAGGTAGCTGCCGGACAATGTACTTATCTTCAGTGTATGTCTATTTATTTTCATAATATCCAGAATCGTGACTTTTCCATCACCACTAACATCACCGTATATCACAATCTCGTGCGAAGCAATCAATTCTCCGTCATCATAGATTGCCAGCACATTGCCGGTTGCAACGGTTCCGCTATTCACAGCTCCCTTCTTATCCAAAAGCTTCACTTCTGCGCCGCCTACACAGGTAAAGCCTGCAAGGAAATTCGAAGCTGTTGTTTCAGGCTGTACTCCTGTAATATATGTTCCAATCACATATTTATCAGACGTTACACCAGCCGGAATCTCTGGCTCGCTTGTGCCCGGCTCATCTGTACTTGGTTCGTCTGTACCCGGTTCCTCTGTACCTGGTTCCTCTGTACCTGGTTCATCTGTACCTGGTTCATCTGTACTTGGTTCATCTGTACCTGGTTCATCTGTACTTGGTTCATCTGTACCCGGTTCCTCTGTACCCGGTTCTGTACTTGGCGTATCCGGTGTTTCCGTCTCTGCCGCCTCACGAACCACGGTAAGTGTATAGGTACGGGAATCGCCGGATTCTGATACACACATAATCTTAATCGTATTAGTACCTACATCCAATTTATGCGTACCTGTTCCTGTAACTGTCGATGCACTTACGACCGGTGTCGCAGAAACACTAATTGAGCTAATCGAATTGCCAACCGTAAGGGTATACGAAGTCGTTGCACCCTTAAATGTAGGTGACAACGACAAGCCTGATACTGTAATGTCACTCAGATAGTTGTTACGGCTGCCTGACGTGGTAAACTGTACCGCCTCTGCCGGCATATTCTCATATACCGGAATGCGGAACACAAATGCCTGTTGCTTATCTGTGTATGCTTTTGCAATACTCAAGCCTTCTGACATCGCTGCTGTTGCATTCTGCATATACTGATGCGAATATAATTTGTCTGTGTAAACCACATTGAACTTCTGGAAGTACAAAGTATCCTGTCCCTTTGCGATATAGTTATTTGCAAGGAGCGTTGAACCACCCAGCAGGGATTTGTAACGACTATTCCAGCCCTGCTTGTACGCATACTTCATACCATTTGCAATAACCTCTGCTGAGGTGGTGCCGGATGCACCATAGTTAAAGTAATTATAATATCCTTCGTACCCACTATATGTACCGGATATCATCGTGCTCGTTCCAGCGCTTCCCTGTTCCTGAAGCACGCGGGAGGCCAGATGATATGGACTGACATTTACTTCTTTTCCAATTGACATCAATGCTTCTGCATAGTTAAGCGTCGAACCATCCGGCTCGGTTGCATCCTTCGATAAAAAGGAGCTTCCAAACACCGCCTTCACACCCTCAATTGTGTGTGACTGACTATAGCTTAAGCTTTCAAACTGGAAAATATAATTTGCTGTCAAAAAGTTTCGTGGGTCCATAACATACGCCAGATACTCTGGGTGAATCGTCACCCAGGAACCATTGTCACGAAGCACCCATTTATTTGTTTCCCAATCGTAATCTGCCGATGCTACGGATTTCTTCGCATCATCCGCTCCAACACTAACCAGATTCAGATTGGCTTTGCTTTCCGCAGTAATTACCGTATTCCAATCCAAGCCTGTAAGCACCGGCTCAAATATCCACTCTGGATACAATGCATGAAGCACTGCCAGATTATATGTATAGCTTTCCGGAAAACCTTTTGCTTTTAATTCTTCTACATATGCCTCATCAATCTCGACGTTATATCGGTCCAATGTGATATAAGAGCCATACATCCAGCCAAGATACACCGTACCCGCACTGTTTGTATATCGCACGCGATACCAGGTGTTTCCGCTTACGGTAGTCTCGTTTAACATCTCAACCGCTTCACCCTTATCTACCACTGCAAGCACCGTCGTACCAGATGTTCCGGCATAATTTCTTAGGTTGATTTCATTGGAATTGACAGTTCCATACGCAAACACTTCATCAATATCCACATATTCCGCAGGACAATAGCTTGTCTCTGACTCTCCTGTAGAATCCAAGGTATACTGAAGCTTATACCACAGAGTACCGCTTTCATCCATCACCTCATCAATGACGGTCACTGTCTTGCCGAACTTAAATCGGCGGGCTGCAGTTGCACTTGTGGATGGTTTCTTATATGTCTGAACCAAAGACTTGTCTGACGAATATATCATTGCTGTCTTCGCTTCATCAGCAAGCATAATTTCCAGCTGCTCATGTATGGTTCCTAAAAGCAGTGCCGCCGCAAGGCACAAAGCAACCGCTCGTCGAATCCTTTGTATAAATACTACCCTCATGAATATCCTCTTCTTTCTAAAACTACATACTCTCCCAGAATAGATAATTTATCACTATAATTATATAGAACATTAAAAGCGACGTCAATCCAAATGTAGTGTTTTCCAAGGATTTCCAACTATATTTTGTAGCTCTCTATATTATCTCGTCAAAAAAGAAAAGGCAGTTTCCAAAAAGCAAACACTTCTTGAAAACTGCCCTGTATTATGCATTATTAATCATTATTCTCCAAATACTGCCTTATAGTCAGCCTGGAATTTTGCAATACCTGCATCTGTAAGTGGATGCTTT
>CAYPAM010000069.1:0-9181 GCA_964408715.1 uncultured Lachnobacterium sp. | reverse complement strand
AGCATATTGTGCATTCCGGCAGCCGCCACCTCGCAGGCACGCTTAATAAAGGTCTGCCCGCACACATCCCGAAAGTCCTTTTCCAATTCTGTGACTGTTTCTACTATATTATTAGTATCGTCTGTTACATAAGACTTCCCATTTAAAAACTCAATCACATCCTGCAGGGCAGAAAAAGCATACACCTTGGCGTTGCTTACAAGTCTTCCTTCGACCTCATTCTCCTTTGGAATCACGAATTCATAGGTTTGCTTTCCTACTCCATCTGATACAATCGGAAGCACACCATTGACTGGCTGAAGCTGTCCGTTTAGATTAAGCTCTCCGACGAAGATTTTGCCCTCACAGGAATCCTTCGTGACTACCCCAAGCGATTGTAATATCGCTATGGCAATCGGCAAATCAAAGCCTGTACCGGTCTTGCGGATATTTGCCGGAGACAGGTTCACCGTAATTCGCTTTGCCGGTAGGATAACGCCAATGCTGTGAAGTGCCGTTCGAATTCGCTCCTTCCCTTCGCGCACCTCCGATGTCAGATGCCCGACCATATCAAAGGAAGGCATCCCGTTACTCATATCCACCTCAACCTGAATCGGTCTTGTGTGAATTCCTTCAAGAATTGCTGTTTGTATTACACTATACATGTCTACTCCTGTTCCAATTATATGGGAAAGCGCATAGAACCATGCAAAAAGAAAAAAAGATGAAATTATAATAACATAAACTTCATCTTTTTTCAAAACAAGATTACTTAGAAAGTAATATTTTCAATTTTTCCAGAGCTTTTTTCTCTATTCTTGACACATAGGAGCGGGAAATTCCAAGTTTTTTGGCAATCTCACGCTGCGTAAGCTCTTCTTCTCCACATAAACCATACCGTTGCTTGATGATAAGTGCCTCTCTCTCACTCAAAACCGCGTCCATCTGTTCCTTCAATATATCGATATCCCGGTGAACCTCCATCTGCGTTGCCACATCTACGTCGTCAACCAATAACACCTCCACCAGATGAATTTGCTTCCCCTCCTTATCTGTACCAACCGGCTCAAATAGTGAGACCTCCAGTTTTGTTTTCTTGCTTCTACGAAAATGCATCAGCAGTTCGTTTTCGATGCATCGTATGGCATATGTTGCGAAGCGGTTTCCGTAATCAAATTCAAAGGTAGACACCGCCTTTAGCAAGCCAATGGTTCCTATGGATATTAAATCTTCTATTTCTTCTTCACAGTTTTGATATCGTTTCGCCACATGCGCTACCAGACGCATGTTACGAAGAACTAATTCTTCTTTGGCGCTTGTATCCCCATTCTTCAGGCGTTCTAAGCAGTCCCTTTCTTCCTCTGAAGACAATGGTGTTAAAAAAGCTTTCACACTGCACCCTTTTTTCTCTTGGTTTTCTACATTCTATGAAAGTGACAAGTTTTCTGTGCTTTTCCCAGCCAATAAAAAATGCTATAATTCTCCTATGGAACGAAAACTAGAATATATTATTACGGACGAATTTCATAATAAAACGATTGAGCAATTCCTAAAACACTTAGAATGCCCACATCAGGCAATTGTCCAGCTTAAAAAGACACACGAAGGAATTCTACTGAATGGCACATGGGCATATATCACCCAGAGGCTTAGCGCCGGAGATAAGCTTGTACTGCATCTTGTCGAAGAGAAATCCGATACTACCATCCAGCCAATCCCAATGCAGATTCCGATTCTATATGAGGATGAAGACCTTCTGATTATAAACAAGCCGGCTAACATGCCTATTCACCCTTCCATGAATCATCACGAGGGCACGCTTGCCAACGGACTAATGTATTATTATGATTGTCAGGGGGAAAGCTTCACCTTCCGATGCATCAACCGCTTAGACCGTGACACAAGCGGACTTACAATTGTTGCCAAGCATCTGCTGAGTGCAGGGATTCTAAGTCGACAGGTCTCTGTACGTGCGATTTCGCGTAGATACCTTGCAATTGTTGCCGGACACACAGAGGAAAATGGCACGATTGACGCCCCAATTGGGCGCGTAGACGGCTCTACGATTGAACGTCAGGTAGACTTCGAAAATGGAGAGCATGCCATCACGCACTACACAAGACTGGCATACGATAGTGAAAAAGACCTCTCGCTTGTACAACTTCGCTTAGAAACCGGGCGAACACACCAGATTCGCGTCCACATGAAACACATCGGTCATCCGATTATCGGTGATTTTCTCTATAATCCGGATTATCGTTTCTGCACACGACAGGCGCTGCACTCTGCCAGTTTAGACTTCGTACACCCAATCACAAAAGAGAACATGCACTTTGCATCCTCCCTTCCAGAAGATTTAAAGTGCATGTTTCCTGAGTTCTAATTCGTTTTTTTCATAAGGAACCTTTCCCTTTAGAATTTCATTTCTGATAAAGGAAAAGGTTTCTTTTTCACCTTTTTTCGCAAGCATTTCCAGCATGTATTCAAGCAAAGCCCTTGTATCCGGATGAAGCAGATAATGGTCCTTGCTATTGTTGTAATAGATGAGTGCACTCTCGTCGGTGTACTTCTCCTTCTGATAATTCTTCGACGCACACATGCGGTCTACAAACATCTCTACCACATAACGCAATGGCATCTTCATGCCCTGTAAGCCTTTCCCTTCACCCGAGCTGTCCCCGGATGCGTAATCAATCCAATATTCCAGATGATGCTTATTGCGTCCCTTATGATGGAGCCATGCCGAGGAATAGCCCTTATCCTTGCGCTCGTAATTCGTCGGACTCATAAACCCGGCATAGTATTTACACCCTGGGAAAAATTCCGTCGGACCATACTTTGACATATCATGCATAAGCCCCTGTCTGTATAGTCCCAAACGAAAACAGCCATCCATTACAAGGAGCTTATGATTGGTAATTGTACAAAAATGCTTCCAAGCCTTCATGTTTATTTCTCACCCCTGCTTCGCAGTACCACAACACTATGTGGCGCAAGCGTCACAAGATTCTGTTCCTCCAAAGCCTCTTCTTTTTCTAATATTACTTCTTCACGTGCGGAGTCCATTACAAGACACCAGTTCTTCTTGCTTTTTTTAGCCACGGAAAGCTTTGGCAATGCCAACTGTACCTGTTCTGAATAAAAGTTATAGCCAATGTAGATGTCGCTATTATCCTGTCCTTCTGATGCATACGCACCACTATAGAGCATTCCCAGACTCTTTCTTCCCGGATCTAGCTGCGATATCCATGCATGCTCTCCATGATATGACAGGTCCGGGGCACCCATAGAACGATAATCATTGAAACGGAATGGATGCTCTTTTGCGATTAATCCATGCTCCTTACGAAAAGCAATCAACGCCTTTAACAGCTCTCGATGTGTCTTCGTGCGCGCAAACTGACTCCAGTCCACCCATCCTGTCTCATTGTCCTGACAGTATGCATTGTTATTACCGCCCTGTGTATTGCCAAATTCATCGCCTGCCTGAATAAGCGGAACACCTTGTGCAAACATAAGCATCATATATGCCGTATAGAGGCGCTTCTTACGAAGCTCACAGATATAACGCTTCTTCGTTGGACCTTCGATACCATAATTGTTGCTTAAGTTGTAGTTTGAACCATCGCAATTGTCCTCGCCATTTGCTTCATTATGCTTGTCGTTATACATGAATATATCCGCCAGGGTAAATCCGTTATTCGTCGCTAGGAAATTCACATATCCGTAATCCTCATTCTGCTTCTTCTGCTGGTTTACAAACTCACGAATATCACAGTTATAGTGATTTATGAGCTGTCTTGCCGGATACTGATACTCCTCTTTATAAATATACAAATTCTTGTATTTGCGTAAATTTCGCATGCCATGGAAATCATCCGCAAAAATCTTCGTCCTGCTAAGGATTGCATCCTGCACAATACTCGTCATTGGAAGATTGCCACCCAAAATATGGAATCCATCGACATGATATTCTCTTACCCAATAATGAAGCACTTCTAATATGAGATTATGGCTTGTTCCCTCTGGGAAAAAGATTTCCATCACACATTCCATGTGATTGTCATGCAAGGCTTTTACCAGCTTCTTGAATTCCACGGACGCCTTCTGTGGCTCCTTTGCATACGAAGCCTTCACCGCAAAATAATTGCCCTCTTCATAGCCCCAGTAATTTATGCGTTCTTCCTTCTTTTCCAAAACAATCGGCTGAATCACATCTGCCTTATCTGCATCCCACTTCACATAGTCCGGAACCTGTGGAAGCTCCTCCATCAATGGCATTTCTTCAAATTCATAGATTGGCATAAGCTCTACGGTTGTGATGCCAAGGTCCCTTAGGTAAGGAATCTTAGCCTTAACCGCCTCGAAGGTCCCCTTCGCCTTGGCAGCGGATTTATTACCCATAGAGAAACCACGCACGTGAAGCTTATACATCACCATCTGAGACTTTGCCACTTCCGGCTGCTTATCCTCACCCCATGCAAAGGCATCCAAGCATAACCCTGCGGAGAGCTTATATGCGTTCTCTTTGCGTCCGGCATCATTCCAGACTTCTCTGCCCACAATCACTCTTGCATACGGATCCAGCTTCTTTGCTCCATTTATCTCATATATATAATTGTATTCCTGTGGATTAATTCCTGCGATTGTTACAGAACGCAAAGACCCCAGACAGTATTCTTCTGGAACGAGTACAGAATTCACGTCGCCTGTTTCTTTTGATATAAGAACAATATAGCATACATCTTCCTTTTCGCCCTCAAAAGTAAATGTAACCTGATTCTTCGCTACAGTTGCTCCCAATGTGAGATAATTTCCTTCTTTTACTACTAAACCCATTGCTGCCTCCGTAAATATATGTCTATCGTTCGTGTTTTCAGATATGTATATTATAGCGTTTTTTGCCAAATTTGTATACACTTTTCCGCCCTTTGATTGACATTCCAATTTTATGCTTTATAATGATTTTATAGATAATTATTGAGATAGGTGAGACTATGGCACTCGTTCAGACAAAGGATTTGTCTGTCGGTATGATGGTGGCTGAGGATGTGTATTCCAAAGCCGGTCAGCTTATCATACGAAAGGATTCGCTGCTTACCCGACAGATGATTGCGCACTTAAAATACTATTTCATATCGGAAATTGAGATTCATGAGGGGGAGCTTCCGGAAGAAATTAAGCATGCGTTAGATGTCCATAACAAAGTGGAAACCACCCAGCTTGAAAGGATATTCAAATCTGAAGAATACAAGCTGTTCAAAAAGGACTACTCCGCTAACGTTAACATGCTTCAGAATTCTGTGAATGACATTATTCTGCGTAACACGCCAATTAATGCTCCGGAACTCATCGAACAGACCGTCAAGATATTCGACAATGGCGACAGCTACTTCTCACTCTTTGGTATGCTGCATTCCATGAAGCAAATCGATGATTCTACGTTTGCACACTCTGTAAATGTAGCCATGATTTCTCGTTTGATTGGTAGCTGGAGTGATTTCGATGAAGAGACCCTTGATTTGCTCACATTAGCAGGTCTATTGCATGATATTGGAAAATGTCAGATTCCTGACGAAATCCTTATGAAACCGCAAAAGCTTTCTAAGCCGGAGTATGAATTTGTCAAAATGCATGCTCAATTCGGTTATGACTGCATCAAGAATCAGGACCTTGACCGACGTATCAAACGTGCAGTACTGCACCACCACGAACGTTGTGATGGCTCCGGATATCCATTCGGCTACACTATAAACCAGCTTGAGGACTTTGAATGCATCATCGCCATTGCCGATGTATATGATGCAATGACCGCAGACCGCTGCTATCGAAGTGGCTTGTGTCCATTTGAAGTTATCTCCTTCTTTGAACAGGAGGGATTACAGAAGTATCATCCAAAATACATTACGACTTTCCTTCAGAAAATCGCTAATTCGTATCTAAACTCCGATGTACTTCTTAGCAATAACGAGAAAGCACGTGTTGTGTATATCAATACGCGACTCACACGTCCAATTGTTCAATTACAAGACCGAACCTTTTTGAATTTATTGGATTTTCCAGATATTTATATTCATTCTATTGTTTAACGTCCTAGAGACAGAAAGAGAGAAATTATGTCAGAAAAAATCACACCAGTTACACCAGATGAAGTAGATGATATTCGTGTTACCCTAAACACAGAAGAAGGCGATATCGAATGTCGTATCCTTACCATCTTCGAGGTGGACAGTCGCGATTATATCGCACTTATGCCTCTTGATGAAAAAGGAAACGACAATGAAGAAGGTGCTGTATACCTCTATCGCTATTCTGAGGACGAGCAGGGGCTTCCATCTCTTGAATATATCGCAGATGACGAAGAATATGATGCTGTTGCAGACAGATATGATGAGCTGCTGGATGAAGCATTCTACGATTCAATTGATGAGTAAATCTATGGCCGTCTATTCTGCTCAATGAATCCTGCCTCCACGACAAATCTGGACACATCACTGCTCTTGCCATGAATATTATTCACAGAGCAGATGGTAAGGTCGTGGATGGCGCGGGTCATACCGACGTAGAATAGGCGGCGTTCTTCTTCGATATCCTTGTCCAGAACTGCTTTCTTGTATGGCATGATGCCTTCATTTGCATCAATGATGAATACCGACTTGAATTCCAAGCCCTTGGCGCTGTGCAGGGTTGCAAGCGTAACTGCGTTTGGATTCTCATTCTTACGCTTTGCTTTCTCGCGAAGCTCCTCTTCACATTCCTTCATGTGAAGCTCCCACGCATCATAATTCTTAAAACCCTTGGCACTCGCCTGTAATTCTTCTAATACATCAAACAAATCCTCCTTGCTGATATTACGATACTGTGCATATTCCGTGATGTAATCATCATATCCGATGCCATGGCGAATGTAATTGATTGCCGCATAGGGACTCATTTTCTCTAACATCTTGATATCATAATGAAGCTTTTCAATGCGTTCTGCAATCCAAGGCTGTTCGTCGTACAGCTTCTCCCACTCATCAAACGCAATCTGGCTTTCACACAAGGAATCGCGACTGATATAACGCTTCGGCTTATTTAATATCATGAGAAAATCCTTACGTGCACGGCTTCCTCGCGCAATATTCATATAGGTACGAATATCACGTGCAATCCAGTGGTCATACAGATTTGGTATCTGGTCACGTGTCTTAAAGTCCACATTATATGCCATGAGCTGTTCCATCAAAAGTCGAGGCTGCGTATTGGTTCGAAATAGTATTGCAATATCCGATAGCTGATAACCTCTGCCCACCTGCTCATCGATTTTCTTTAGCACATAAAGGATTTCTTCTCTTTGGCTTTCAAATTGCTGGAACGCAACGTTAGTCTCTGCCGGACGCGCTGCCTGTATCTTCTTTGAAAAACGCTCTGTGTTGTGTCCAATTAATTGCAATGCCGCGTCAACAATGGCCTTCTGACAGCGATAATTGGTATCAAGCTGAATCTGCTTCACATTCGGATAATCCTGCGGTACGTGTAGCATAATCTCCGGCTTCGAGCCACGAAAACGATAAATTGACTGGTCATCATCCCCCACTAGAAAGAGATTATTCTCTGGTGCCGCCAGCATTCGGACAATCTCATACTGAATCTGATTGATATCCTGAAACTCATCCACCAGAATATACTGATACTTCTTCTGCCATGCTGTCAGAATATCCGGACGTTCTATAAACAGGTCATAGGTCATCGTCAGCATATCATCAAAATCAATCAGCTTATGCTTCCGCAAAAAAGCATCATACTCCTTATAAATTCTTCGAAATATCTCCTCGCCACATTGCGTTGAATAGAAATGCTCTAATGGAATTCGTGAATTCTTAATCATGCTGATTTCGCCAAAAATTCCACTGATTAACTCACTTTCATCCCGATACTCCAAGCCGAAATGATGTATCATCTCGCGCATCGTCTGATTCTTTACTTCATCTGTAATGATATTGCTGCTTTCAAAGTGATACGCAAGTTTCAGCACCATAAAAAACACGGCGTGAAAGGTCCCAAATGTAACTTTCCCTGCATAGTTTCCTGTTCCGTATGCCGCATCAAAATGATGACCTTTTACCTGTTCAAATTCTCGTTCAAATCGCTGCTTCATCTCATTTGCAGCCGCCTTCGTAAAAGTTATCACCAGAATATTTGATGGATTTACTCCATGTTCAAGTATTAAGTTTTTGGTTCGTTCAACTAGGGTTGCCGTCTTGCCGGAACCTGGACCTGCTAAGACAAGCATTGGACCATCCTTATGATTGATGGCAGACAATTGAGATTTGTTAAATTCCATAAACACCTCGAAATACCTATTAGATACAAGAATTTCAAACTTCTTGTAGCAGATATTTTCAAAAAGCATGCACTTTATTCATGCATGCTTTTATGAAAATCACATTGTTTTATAATAATTTCAGATTGCTTTACTTCGAAAGCAGTTCAATACCCTGACCGATACGTGCAATCGATTCCTCTTTTCCAAGAATCTCCATAAGCTCTGTTGCACCACCCGGAGTCATCTGCTTACCAGATACCGCAGTACGGATTGGCCACATTACATAGCCGTTCTTAACGCCCTTTTCTTCCACGTATTTGCAAAGTGTCGCATATAACGCATCGTTTGAGAAATCTTCCTGTGCTTCTAAGATTGGAAGCATATCCTGCAATACTTCAAGAGATGTTTGCGCATTTGTTTTCATCTTCTTGTGTGTGTACATCTCTACATCATACTCAGGTAAGCTCTCGAAGAAGTCAATGTGTTCCTTGATGTCCGGGAAGACTTCGATACGGGTTTTCACCATTGCTGCAATCTTCTTGAGGTCTAAATCCTTTGTGATAACTTCCTTGATATATGGTTCTGCCATCTCGTAGAACACATCAAAATCCATAGCCTTGATATATTCGCCGTTCATCCATTTCAGCTTCACATAATCGAATACGGCTGGTGATTTGCTAATTCTTCTATAATCAAAGTCACGGATAAGCTCATCTAATGTAAAGATTTCACGATTGTCTTCCGGGCTCCAGCCAAGAAGTGCGATATAGTTTACGATTGCTTCTGTTAAAAAGCCCTGTTCAATCAAATCTTCAAAAGAAGAATGTCCACTTCTCTTGGACAGCTTCTTGTGGTTTTCATCTGTAATCAGTGGTAAATGGATGTAGGTACCTA
>CAYPAM010000068.1:0-9214 GCA_964408715.1 uncultured Lachnobacterium sp. | reverse complement strand
CCTAAAAGAGAAGCAATTTCCTGAACAATACGCATCTGCTTGTCCACAACCTTATCCGCTACCTCTATTGTCTGACGGCTAATATCCTCTCTCTTTTCCCGAAGTTTCTCTTCGGCTGTTACATCACGCATAATGCAAATCAAAAGATGTGATTCTTCATCGTGTACAATAGACTGCTCTACATAGCGCTTATATTCCGCGAGATATACTTTCTTATTGTGAATACTTTCTCCGGAATCGAGGACCTTGATAAAGTCCACCGGATCTAAAATACGCACTACAGATTCGCCCAGTATGTCTGAACTAAAACGAATATTCATCATTTTTCTGGCAGACTCATTAATCTGCTGAACCTCCAAAGTCTCGTTAATTACAACAATTCCATTTGGAGTATTCTTTACAATCATCTCCGAAAAGCTTTCTGCCTTTTTCTTCAAATATGGCAGACACATAGATATCTCTGCTTTGCCCTGACAAACAGCAATTGCTTTTTCTCTACAGGTATTGTAACCACAGGAACCACAGTTTAACTCCTCAGAAGGTTTCGTTTTGCCCATCTGCCGAAGCACAGCATAGATTTCTGTCTCCGTAGGCATTGGCAAGTCATTTCTTATATAACTAAACGATGCCTTTAGCTCTTGTGCATTTGGCTGTACCACTAAAAAATCTTCTTTTCCAGCATAATTTGTCACTGTGATGTAATCCTTAATTGGCTGTGAATTATGGTATTTTTCCATAACCGGTCCACCAATACAGCTGCCCACACAAGCTGACATTTCGATAAAACACTTATGTATCTTTCCTTCTTCAATATCACGAAGGGCATTCATACAGCTTTCCACACCATCAAAATATAAGTATGTATACTCAGAAAGATTCTGTGACATCGTCTTTAAGATGCCACCAGCCGTAGGGAACAGTCTTGTACGACCCACTTTACCGTCTTGTGTTTTGTCATCTGTCTGATGTTCCTTTTCCTGCTTTAATTCAATATTTTCTTCTTTTAACCAATTGGATAATTCTTCAAAGGTCAATACTGCGTCCACAACACCCTCAGAAGTTTCGGCTTCGTATTTTTTGGAAACACAAGGTCCTACAAAAACTGTTTTTGCATTTGGGATACGCTTCTTAATATCTGCACAATGAGCTATCATTGGCGATACTACATCTGCCAGATATGGTAGTGCAGATGGAAAATGCTTCTGAATCAACATATTTATAGACGGACAACAAGAAGAAACCAAAACATCTCTTCCTTCTTCTGCCAAAAGTCTTTCGTATTCATTTTTGACCATCGTAGCGCCAATGGCAGTCTCTTCCACATCGTAAAAACCTAATCTTTGTAAGGCTTCACGCATGGCTCCTAAGCTAACTCCTTCGTAATTAGCAATAAAAGAAGGCGCAAGACTTACAATCACAGGCTCTCCGCTGCTTAAAAACAATTTAATTTTCTCTATTTCATCTACAATCTGTTTTGCATTCTGTGGGCACACAACAAAACACTGACCACAAAGAATACATTCGTCTTTGATGATATGTGCCTGATTTCCCGAAAAACGAATGGCTTTTACCGGACAATTGCGAATACACTTATAACAGTTTTTACAGTTGGATTTTTTCAAAGTAAGACAAGCCATTTTGCTACTTCCTTTCTCTTTACGAACACGAAATTTTATCCAGAATTCCTGTCAGGTGAGCAATTGTTACACCGTAGTTTGTCATTGGAACTTCCTGCTCTTTGGCTCTATTCACACGACTTAAAACATACCTTCGGTTAAACATACAGCCTCCGCACTGAATGATAAGGTCGTATTCTTTCAAATCTTTTGGAAAATCCGTTCCACTGACCACATCAACGGACAAGCCCTCTCCAAAACGTTTTCTTAGCATATTTGGTATTTTTATCCTGCCAATATCCTCGGATAATGGTGCATGGGTACAGCATTCCGCAATCAGCACCTTCGAATCCTCTGTTAAAGATTCAATCGCCTTTGCTCCCTCTACATAATAAGGCAAATCCCCTTTATACGCCGCAAACAACACGGAAAATGAGGTAAGCTTACTGCTCTCCGGTTTCAACTCATATACCGTCTTAAACACCTGTGAATCAGTAATAATCAGTTTCGGAGGATTCTTTAACTGTTCTAATGCTTGCACCATTTTGTCTGGGGTAACAGATATCACTACGCATTTTCTATCCAACAGTTCACGTATGGTCTGAACCTGTGGCAAAATCAGTCGCCCTTTTGGTGCCTGAACGTCCTGTGGCATAACAAGCATTACTACATCTGATTCTTCTACCAGATTTCCTGTAATATAGCCTGTTTCAAAATCCTCAGGAGTTTTTCTTACCAGTGCTTCCTTTAATTCCTGCATGCCATCACCTGTTTTGGCATTAACAACTATTGGAGCATCCTTGGTAATCGATTGGATCATTTCTATGACGCTTTTGGTGTTTTTTTTCTGATTTGATGTTGAATCTTCGTTTTCGTCAAATTGATTGATTACTAAAACTACTGGAATTTTCTCTTTTACAAAATAGTCATACCAGATTTTTTCATCTGCTAAGCAATCACCTTTGATTTCTGTATCGAATATATCTTCTGAGTCATCCTCTAAGGTATATTCTTTATCAGAGACAACAAGGACGGCAATATCACATTTCTCAGCCGCAAGGCGTGTCTTCTCCTTACGAGCTTCTCCCAGCATTGTGGTATCATCAAAGCCAGCTGTATCAATAAGTATACATGGTCCAAGTGGCGCAATCTCCATTGCTTTGGTCACCACATCTGTAGTTGTTCCGGCAACCTCCGATACAATTGACACATCCTGCCCTGTGAAAGCATTAATCAGTGTTGACTTTCCGCTATTTACTTTTCCAAAAATCCCGATATGTAATCTGTTGGCACTTGGGGTGTTATTAAGGCTCATTTGTTACCTCTCTAGAATCGAAAATCTCTCTTTCCATCTGCAATGTTGTGGATATATTCCGTAGCAGTGGCTTTTACCTTAGAATTTGGTATTTTTTCCAGTTCCTGCTCAATTAGTTTTTCGCCAATTTTTTTCGTTTCCGGACTTGCGTAGTCCTCTAAATATTCCTTCAGTGTCATCAATGCATTTGGATGACAGCAGTTTAAAATCTGCATGTTTTTACAAAGAGTCATAAAACGGTCACCGGTTCTGCCTTCGCGATAGCAAGCGGTACAGAAGCTTGGAATATATCCTAACTTCATGAGCCAGTTTACAACTTCATCTAAGGTTCTGTTATCACTAACGTCAAACTGTGCACTTGTTACCTCTTCTTCTGTTTCTGGTTCTGCATATCCACCTACGCTTGTTCTGGACGCACCGCTAATCTGTGAAACGCCAAGTGGCAATACTTTTTCACGCACTGCTTGAGACTCTCTTGTGGATATAATCATACCTGTGTATGGCACGGAAATACGAATCAAAGCACAGATTTTTGCAAAAGTATCATCATCAATGCCATTGTCAAAGGTATCCGGGTCAATGTCATCCGCGCGTTTCAGCCTTGGCACACTGATGGTATGAGGTCCAACACCGTGAACGGCTTCTAAATGTTCTGCATGCATCAAAAGCCCTGCGAATTCGTAACGATATAATTCCAATCCGAACAATACACCTAGACCAACATCATCAATGCCACCTTCCATGGCTCTGTCCATAGCCTCGGTATGATATGCATAGTCATGCTTTGGTCCCGTTGGATGAAGCTCTTCGTAACTCTTTTTGTTATAGGTTTCCTGGAACAAGATATAGGTTCCAATGCCTGCATCGTGCAGTTTACGGTAATTTTCTACCGTTGTAGCCGCAATATTCACGTTTACTCGGCGAATTGCACCATTTTTGTGTTTGATGCTGTAAATGGTATTAATACACTCTAAAATATACTCAATTGGGTTATTTACAGGGTCTTCCCCCGCTTCAATGGCAAGACGTTTGTGCCCCATATCCTGCAAAGCAATAACTTCCTTAGCCACCTCTTCCTGAGTCAGCTTTTTACGTGCGATATGCTTGTTTTTGAGGTGATAAGGACAATACACACAACCGTTCACACAATAATTGGACAAGTACAAAGGTGCGAACATTACAATTCTGTTTCCATAGTAATCCTCCTTAATCTGTTTTGCCAAAGCATACATTTCCTGTATTTTATCTTCCATATCACATGCAAGGAGTACCGATGCTTCTCTGTGGTTTAAGCCTTTTCTCTGTCTTGCCTTATTTAAGATGGAATCAATCAGTTCCACGTTGTCTTTGTTGGCATCTGCATAGACAAGCGTGTCTAAAATTTCTTCATCTGAAATAAATTCTTCTGCTTTTAATGATTTTACGTCGTACATTTTTCTACCACTTTCCTATTTATTTTTATCTATTTTCAATCATACTACACAAGTATACTCGGCTATATCGTCACAAGCAACATTTCAATATATCAGTTATAGTTTAAATTTACTTTCAACTTATCGAAAATCCCCTCTCTTGCACACCAACTCATAACCTATCTGTTCTATGCGTAATCTAAGGTTTTTATCCCCTTCTACCGCCTCATCACCAGTACATGCTTTATTATCATACAATTTGTACTTGTCTCTGACCTCTGTCGGGGAAAGATTTGGCATCACAACATTCGCCCCTGCTAAAATCCCTAATTCTCGTCCATTTTCATGTATTGTTCCTAGGGCTGTTGTCGCAGGAAGCAATACATGTGGATGAAGGAGTCTTATAATTGCTAACAATTTCAGCGTCCTATCCAATGTTCCTGGCATTTCTTTTGCAAATGGTGTGTCTGCCTGCGGAATAAATGGACCAATTCCCACCATCTGCGGTTCTAATTCCTTAATGAATTGTAGGTCTTCGTAGAGTGTTTCTACCGTCTGGTATGGGGAACCAACCATAAACCCACAACCTACCTGATAACCGATTTCTTTTAAATTCCATAAGCATTGTTTTCTATTTTTAAGGCTCAATTCTTCTGGATGAAGTTTTTGATAATGCTCATTATTGGCAGTCTCGTGCCGTAACAGATATCTGTTTACTCCTGCCTCAAAATACTTTTGGTAACTTTCTTTTGATTTCTCTCCAATGGATAAAGTAATGGCACAGTCTGGATACTCTGCATGTACTGCGCTTACTATCTCACAAACTCTCTCGTCCGTGAAATATCCATCTTCCCCGCCTTGTAACACGAAGGTTCGATAACCTAAATCATAACCCTTTTTACAACAATCCAGAATTGTTTCCTTTTCTAATCGATAGCGTTCTGCTGTCGCATTACTTCTGCGAATTCCGCAGTAATAACAGTCATTCTTGCAATAGTTGGTAAATTCAATAAGTCCACGTTTGAAAACGCGTTTTCCGTAGACTTTATCAGCTACTTCTCTGGAGTTTGAATACAGAAAATTCACATCTTCCGTAGAAGCATCTCCAAGAAGTACTTGAAGCTGTTGTAAATCAATATTCTGTTTTTCTCGTACTTGCTTTATTACTTCTTGGTATGACATTGTTTTGTTCCTTTTTTAATTTATCTCTGCAAACTGGGATTTATTAATTGATTTCTATATTAGCATTTATCTCTTTTACTATCTCAACAACTGTAATTTGACCGTTTACCAACATCTCTAACTCTCTTAACGCAACTGATGTATGATGTTCTAATGTTTCTGCATCATATTTAGCAGGATTAGCATAAATATCGTTCACTATATCTATTTTATCATATACTCTTTGATAGACTCCACTGTGTTTTTCTTCATCAAACACAATCTGTTGTCCAATATACATCGGCCTATCTGTTACTACATGGTATGCAAACACTTCTACATTCCTCCAAAATTCAAATCTATATAGCGAAAAATCTGCTCTATATATCCAAATCCTTCATTTTTTATCTTATATTTTTACCATTTTATCTATATACAGAAAAATCCCCTCAAAATATCCATAAAACTTGAGAAAACACGGGTATTTTACTAGAAAAAATCTCTATATAGATTTTAAGCGTATTTTCCACCTGATTTCTGCCTAAAAAAATATATTTCAAGGCAATTATTATGCATATAGATAAATCAATGCACCTAAAACCATATAATCCCAAGGCCTCGAAAAATGCTAAAAAACAACTAATAATATCTCAAGAAAAATCAGGGGAACTGAGTTCCCCTGACAAATCATTTTATTAAATTTGCTCAGCAAATACAACCTCAGCAAATCAAAGCAACTTTCCTAGTCATTAAATCCAACTCTTGCATTGTAGTGTGTATGTAAGAGCTTGTGTGCTTTATGAGAGTTTGGTTTTCCGAGGAAATCATCATAAAGTGCTTTAATCTGTGGATTGTTGTGTGACTGGCGTAATACCTGTCTTTCATCTTCACTATATAATGCTTTTGCTCTCTTCTCTTTGTAGGTATCCATAATGTCGTCAGACTCATTTGGTAAGAAGCAGCTTCTTACGTATGGCTGTCCGCCACCGGCGATACATCCGCCAGGACAACCCATGATTTCGATGAAGTGATATTTTGACTTTCCTGCACGGATTTCATCCAATAACACCTTAGCATTCTTCATGCCGTGAGCAATGGCAACGTTTACTACTGTTCCATTGATATCAACAGACGCTTCACGGATTCCATCAAAGCCTCGAACTGCTTCGAATTTGATTGCTTCATGTTCTTTGCCTGTCAATACATAGTATACAGTACGAAGAGCAGCTTCCATAACACCACCGGTTACACCAAAGATTACGCCTGCACCTGTATATTCGCCCATGAGATCCTGGTCAAATTCTTCGTCCGGAAGACGGTTGAAAAGAATACCGGCACGCTTAATCATACGAGCAAGTTCACGGGTTGTAAGAACTGCGTCAACGTCTTTGATGCCTTCTACCTGCATCTGCTGTCGTTCTTTTTCATCTTTCTTAGCAGTACATGGCATGATAGATACAACGAAAATATCTTTTGGATCGATATCATTTTTCTCTGCATAGTAAGATTTGATAATTGCACCCTGCATCTGGTGTGGTGATTTACAGGTAGAAAGATGGTCTAATAAATCTCCATAGTTATATTCTGCGTAGTTAACCCATCCTGGAGAACATGAAGTAATCATTGGTAAAACTCCACCGTTCTGAATTCTGTCAAGAAGCTCTGTTCCTTCTTCCATAATGGTAAGGTCTGCAGCAAAATTAGTATCGTATACCTTGTGGAAACCAAGACGTCTTAATGCTGCTACCATTTTTCCAGTAACCGGTGTACCTACCGGAAGGCCAAATTCTTCCCCAAGGGCTGCACGAACTGCTGGTGCTGTCTGAACAACTACGTGTTTTCCAGCTTTGAAAGCTGCGTCAACCTTGTCGATTTCAGATTTTTCCATTAAAGCACCTGTTGGACATACGCTTACACACTGACCACAGAGAATACATGGTGAGTCTGCAAAGGAACGGTCTTCTGCAGGTCCAACGACGGTCTTAAATCCGCGGTTTTGGAAACCAAGGATTCCTAAGCCGTGAGCGTTTTCACATCTTGCTACACAACGTCCGCAGAGGATACATTTTGAGGTATCACGAATAATGGATGGTGTTAACTCATCAATGGTAGTAGGTGTTTTTACCCCCTGATAACGGCCTTCACGAGCACCTGTTAAGGATGCAACGTGTAAAAGTTCACACTGCCCATTTTTGTCACACTGCTGACAATTCTGGTTGTGATTTGATAATAATAATTCTACAGATGCACGACGTGCTTCTGTTGCTTTTGGTGTGGAAATATGAATATCCATACCTTCACTTACCGGGTTCACACAAGAAGCTACAAGACCTCTTGCGCCAGTTACTTCTACTAAACATACACGGCAGGAACCATTGGAACATTCGCCATGATTAAATGCACATAATGATGGAATCTCGTATCCACATGCTTTTGCAGCTTCAAGGATGGTTAATCCTTCTTCTACCTGATAGGAGACACCTTCAATTTTAATATTAATTTTTGCCATTTGATTGCCCTCCTAACTACTGCTTCTCAATTGCTGAGAATTTACATGTTTCAATACAAGCGCCACATTTAAGACACTTAGAAGCGTCAATCTGGAAGGAAGCAAGCTTCTTACCAGGTGCAACATAATCTGTACGTGCAATTGCATCTGCCGGACACATTTTTGCACACATACCACATCCGAAACAGTTATCCTGTACGATTGCGTAACGCATAAGATTCTTACAAATCTTAGCAGGACACTTCTTGTCAACGATATGAGCAATGTATTCGTCTCTAAAGTTTCTAACTGTAGATATAATCGGGTTTGCCGCTGTCTGTCCAAGTGCACATAAAGAGTTTGCCTGAACCGCATTGCCCAATTCTTCCAGCTCTTCCAAATCCTGCATTGTACCATTGCCTTCTGTAATACGGGTAAGGATTTCCAGCATTCTCTTAGTACCAATACGACATGGAGAACATTTACCACAGGATTCGTCACAAATGAATTCCATATAGAATTTTGCAACGTCAACCATGCAGTTGTCCTCGTCCATAACGATCGCGCCGCCGGAACCCATCATGGAACCGAGCGCTACAAGGTTATCAAAGTCGATGGAAACGTCGAGCTCGTCCGCGGTGATACAGCCGCCGGAAGGACCGCCGGTCTGGATCGCTTTGAATTTCTTGCCGTTAGGAATGCCGCCGCCGATGTCATAAACAAGCTCGCGAAGGGTGGTACCCATGGGAACCTCAACAAGACCGACGTTGTTTACTTTACCGCCGAGAGCGAAAACTTTGGTGCCTTTGGAACCGGTGGTGCCGTATTTGGTGAATTCTGCAACGCCGTTGCGGAGTATGTAAGGAACGGTTGCAAGGGTTTCGACGTTGTTTACGATGGTGGGTTTATCCCAAAGACCGCGAACTGCCGGGAACGGAGGACGGGGTCTCGGCATACCGCGAAGTCCCTGAATGGAATGGAGAAGAGCGGTTTCTTCGCCGCAGACGAATGCGCCTGCGCCAAGGCGGATATGCGCGCGGAAGCTGAATCCGGAACCGAGGATGTCGTCACCGAGAAGTCCCTGTGCTTCTGCCATAGCAATGGCGTTGCGAAGACGCTTTACCGCGGTGGGGTATTCGGCACGGACGTAGAAATAACCTTCGGAAGCGCCGATGGCGTAGCCTGCGATGGTCATACCTTCGATTACGGAAAGAGGGTTATC
>CAYPAM010000067.1:0-9435 GCA_964408715.1 uncultured Lachnobacterium sp. | reverse complement strand
ATCGATGCGGCAAACCGCGATAAGAATTAAGAAGCACACAAAGAGAGGCTGTTGCGCCACGGATTTCGGTGTCGGAATCCATTTTGCAACAGCCTCGTTTGTGTGTTTTAAGTTGTGGTAGCCTCTGCCTTCCAGGCTGCGAATTTTTCTTCTACTGCTGTGTAGGTCTTCTGAGAGATATCTGGGAGTTCTTTGCCCCAGGTTGCGGTAGCTTCTTCGTATCCCTTCTTGAAAGCTGCTAGCAGTTCGTCTGCCTTGCTCGCATCATTGCCAGCTAATGCTTTGGCGAAATCAACGATACGCTGCGAGGTCTGCTCTACGCCCCAGTAGCCATCCTCAGAAATAGCTTCCTGTGCCTGAAGCTTAGCAGCCTCAGTTACGGTGTAATCGCCGCTTGCAAGGAAGGACCAGATATCATCGGCTGTGCCGATTGCGATTCCCTGCTGGTTCATCATCTGCTGAACATAAGACCGCATCTGATTCATACGAGCTTCGGTGTCTGCCTTCATCTGAGCGATGATGGCTTCACGATCAACCACGCTGTTTTTGTTTGTGACAGTTGTATCTGCGGTGGCTGATTTCTCATAAACAACAGCAGTTTCATCAAAGGTGGTTTTGCCTTCGGTTGTATTAACTTTTGTCTCTTCTTTCTTGGTTGTGGTGTTGGTAGCAGCAACAGTAGTCGTGCCGGTTACACCATAAATTGATTGTACGCTCATATAATTTCCCTCCCTGGATTCGCAAGTTGTCCGATGCATGCAAGTATGCTTGGCCACTTGCGAAGACTTATCCTTCTACTTTGCTTCTACGTAAATTATCGGTCAAAAACCGTAAAATGTTAATACCTTTTTTAAAATTTATTGTTTTTTTTTGTTTTTTGGATATAATGAATATTGTATACAAAATACATTTGTGCCCAAGACGGCAGAATGAGGTATCTATGGATCATATTTCTTTAAAAGCATTAGCAAAAATCAATCTTGGATTGGACGTAGTCAGAAGACGCGAGGATGGATATCACGAGGTGCGTATGATTATGCAGACCATTCATCTGTATGACAAGTTGGATATTGCAAAGACCAAGGAATCCGGAATTGCAATCACATCCAATCTGTCCTATGTTCCAACCAATGAGAGCAATCTGGTATATAAAGCAGGAAAGCTTCTTATGGATGAGTTTGACATCAGGGAAGGTGTTTCTGTCAATCTAATGAAGCGCATTCCGGTTGCTGCTGGAATGGCAGGCGGAAGTTCCGATGCGGCGGCGATGCTGTATGGTATGAATCAGATGTTTGATTTGGGGCTGTCGAGAAAGGAACTGATGGAACGGGGCGTGAAGATTGGTGCAGATGTTCCATACTGTCTGATGCGCGGAACTGCGCTTGCGGAAGGAATCGGAGAGAAGCTAACACAGCTTCCACCTATGGTAAAATGTCCAATTCTCATTGCAAAGCCACAGATTTCTGTATCGACCAAATTCGTATATGAGAATTTGAAACTGAATGAAGAAACCATACATCCGGATATCGACCAGCTTGTGGACGACATCAAGAATAAGGATTTGCAGGCAATAGCGGGACATATGGGCAATGTGCTCGAGACAGTGACTATTCCGGAATATCCTATTATCGCACAGATTAAGGAACAGATGATGAAGTCAGGTGCAATCAATTCCATGATGAGTGGAAGCGGACCAACGGTATTTGGCATGTTTGAGGACGAAAAAACCGCAAGAAAAGCATATGACGATATGGTAGCATCTGGTTTAGCAAAACAGATATATGTAACAAGTATTTATAATAATCGTAGGGATTAACAGTATGACAGATAAATTAACACTGAATATGAACGCCTATCTTCCTCTTCGGGATGTGGTGTTTAATACATTAAGAGAAGCAATATTACGAGGAGATTTACAGCCGGGAGAACGTCTGATGGAGTTGCAGCTGGCTTCTTTGCTTGGAGTAAGCCGTACCCCGATTCGTGAAGCAATCCGAATGCTCGAGCAGGAGGGACTTGCGGTAACGATGCCTAGAAAGGGAGCAGAGGTTGCCAGGATGACCCTAAAGGGCATGGAGGATGTGCTGGAAATCCGCGGTGCGTTAGATGAATTGGCTGCCCAATTGGCGTGTGAACGTATTACGGAGGAGCAGCTAGAACGTCTGGAAGCACGCAAGGAGGAATTCGAACGCAGCTTAAAGTCGGGGGATGTGAAGCTAATCGCGGAAGCAGACGTGAATTTTCATGATGTTATCTACGAAGCAACTGGCAATCCAAAGCTGGTAAGTCTTCTGAACAATCTGCGTGAACAGATTTATCGTTATCGTGTAGAATACATCAAGGATGCACAGAATCATCCAATTCTGATTAAGGAGCATGAAGCAATCTGTCAGTCTCTCCGAAGCAGGAATCAGGCAGAGGCAACCGAGGCTATCCGTGAGCACGTGGCGAATCAGGCGACCGCTGTCAAAGAAGTAATTGTTCGCCAGAGCTAAACATTGTATGTATAAAAATAACAGAATATACGAAAAATAAGAACATCTTAGGACACTAAGGTGTTCTTTTTTGTTGGAACAGAAGGTGATGGACGAGCATGGGCGAAACAAAGCATCGGATAGGAAATGATATCAATGAAAATGAAACACAGATGAGGCGCTTGTTTTCCTCCTGCGATGACTTAAAAATCCGCAAGGTGTCTATGGGGGAACATAAGAGGGTGCAGTGTCTCATCTGCTATATTGAGGTCAATATAGGCAATACGATGATGGTGGCATTAGGAAGACTTCTCGCTTATCTGGAGAAGCTTCCGGAAGAGAAAATCTGTGTGTCAGTTCGCAACAATGCTTTTGGATTATCGGACGCACAGCCCTATGAATATATCGAGGATGCAGCAGCAGGGCTTCTGTCAGGGGATGCGATTCTCTTTGTGGATGGAGCGGACGTGGCACTCAAGATTCCGGACCAGGGGTATCCAAATATGGGAGTCAATGAATCTGATACCGAAAAAGTGGTGCGAGGCTCCAATGAGAGCTTCACCGAATCGGAAAAGGCAAACACAGCGTTGATTCGAAAACGAATACGAAGCACGAGGCTTAAGGTGAAGGAATTTCAGGTTGGCGTACGCTCGCATACGAAGGTGGCGCTTGTGTATATAGAAGACCTCGTAGAACCGGGGCTGGTGGAGGAAGCGCATAAGCGTCTTACCGCCTATGATATTGATGGAGTGCTGGATAGTGGCGTATTAGAACAACTGGCGGAGGAGAAGTGGTATTCGCCATTTCCGCAGTTTCAGTCCACGCGAAGACCGGACAGAGCAGCAATGTCAGTATTGGATGGCAAGGTGGTGGTGCTGGTAGATAATTCACCTTTGGCTTTACTTATTCCTTCTGATGTGAATTCCTTTTTGAAGACGACGGATGATTATTACAATCGTTTTCATATGGCGACGTTTGCACGAATTGTCCGTTATGTGGCGGCTTTTTTTGCACTGACTCTGCCGGGATTATATCTGGCAGTTACGAATTTTCATACGCAGATTCTGCCCACCCCGTTGCTGTTGTCATTCTGGCAGGCACGTATGGGCGTACCTTTTCCGGCGGCACTCGAGGTGCTTCTGATGGAACTATCCTTTGAGCTGCTTCGTGAGGCAGGGGTACGTCTTCCGGGAGCAATGGGCAATACCATAGGAATCGTGGGCGGACTTATCATCGGACAGGCGGCGGTGGATGCGAATCTGGTCAGTCCGATTGTGGTGATTGTCGTAGCATTTACGGCGTTATGCTCTTTTGCGATTCCCAACGAGGAGTTTGCCTTTTCCTTTCGAATACTGAAGTTTGCCTTGATTGCATTATCCGCGTGGCTGGGGTTCTTTGGATTTTTAGTGGGGCTGTTTGTCATCCTTGTGCATATGGCATCGCTTAAGAGCTTCAACACGCCATATCTTACACCGTATGTGGGAGCAGAACTGAATGAGTACGAGGATGAGAAGGATTCGGTGGTGCGTTTTCCTTTGAGTAAGCTGTGGAAGCGCCCAATCTATGCAAACCGATACGAAAGAACCAAACTGAAAAAGAAAGATAACTAGTATGTATGTAGACAATGGGAAGATATCAAATCGACAGATCTTCCGGTTATATGTATTTGATTTAATGGGGATTGCAACACTTCTGCTGCCACCATACCTCGCAAAGCTGTGCGGTTGTGATGGAATCTGGGCAATTCTTATTGGAAGCGCTCTGGGATTTGTGTATCTGCTATATTTAGGATGGATTATGCGTCAGATGGGGTGTGACATGAGCACCTATCTGAAGGAGCAAAGAGGCGTGGCTGCGCGAGTTGTCACACAGCTTATGGTTGGCATTCATTGCGTTATTACCGGTGGGTTTTGCGCATATGTCTTTGCGTGGCTGATGCAGCACAGTCTGGTGAAGGAGACGTCTTATGAGGTGCTTTTGTTTGTAATAGTGCTCGTGGCAGGGTATGCAGTCAGTGGGGGAATAGAGTGCAGGGCAAGGGTATATGAGGTGCTGTTCTGGTTTGTGCTGGTGCCGTATGTGGCGATGATGCTGGCTTCTATCAAGGACTTTGAGCTGGATTACGTAGACACATGGTTTACCACGGGCGCAACAGAATTGGGAAAAGGAATTTATCTTGTGTTTCTTTTTGCAACACCGCTGTTTTTCTCTTTATTTCTAATTCGTGAGAAGGAGAAGCAGGGGAAAAGCAGTATTTTAAAGACGGTGGCAGGAGCACTTCTGGTATCGAGTGTGATTCTGTTGGGAAGCTATGTGCTGCTTGTGGGGAATTTCGGAGCAAAATCACTCGCAACAATGGATTTTCCAGTAGTGACACTTATGAGCACAATGCAGTTTGAAGGAAATTTTCTGAAACGAATGGATGCATTTATGGTTGCAGTGTGGTTTTTTACCTTGTTTGCCCTGTTGAATTTGCACCTGCATTATGCGGTGCAGATGGGACGGGATAGGAAGCTTCGTACGGTGGTCGTACCCGCGATAGGTATTTATGCGGTAGCGTATGGGCTAGAGCATTTGACGTGGGGGCTGGAAGCTTTTCTGAAGTATTACAGTTATGTGGCTACCCCGCTTATGGTGGTTGGTCCGCTACTTCTATTGATTGGAAAAAGGAGAGTATATGAGAGTTAAAAAATGTATAATAGTGGCGCTGCTACTGTGCATGATATGTCAGCTTGCAGCATGTCAGAAAACAGAATTGGAGGAAAGCTGTTTTCCGCTGCTTGTAGCAGTGGATTATGAGGATGATACGAACAAGATGAGCTTCTGTGCAGGCTTTCCACGGGCGGAAAATTCCGGTGGAAGCACAGGGCAGTCTACAGAGCTTCAGGTATCTAGGGCATATGGAACTACCTTTGAAGAGAGCAAGGAAGCTTATGAGAATAAATTAAATACGACGCCTGACTATAATCATCTTAAGGTGCTGGTGCTCGAGGATGACCTTGCGTGGAATAACGAGAAGCTGGATGAGGTGTTGGATGCACTTGCAAGGACGGAGGAGTTTCCGCGGAATACCTACGTCTGCATTGTAGATGACGAGGATGAATTGTTTGAGCTGGATAAGAAGCTGTCACAGGATATAGGCACTTACCTGGAGGAATATCTGGGTAGCCGGAATAAGGATGGAGATAAGATGCTGACGCTTGGGGACTTGCTGGATGAGAAGGAGAATCAGGAGATTGTATTGTATGCACCATTTTTGGAGGTAGAGGACACCTACGTACAGTGGGGCGGTTATTATTGCATTGGTTCGGGAATGCCACCGGTAAATTTTCAATAAAATAAATTTTTTTGAATAAACCGAAAAAACATGACAAAACTTCTAATATACAGCTCCGGCAAACGGAGAAATATTGGAGGTTATTGTCATGAAAAAATACATATTTAATATGGTTGGTGTGTTGGTTATCTTTTTATACGTGTGGATTGTGGTGCTTGGAAATGATCCGTTACAGCCTCAAATTGCGTCAAAGATTCTGCGTTTTCACGTATTGGCGAATAGCGATAGTGCTGAGGATCAGGCGGTTAAGGAAAAGGTGCGGGATGCAGTCGGTACATATTTAAAGCCTCTCCTAGAGGATGCGCAGAATCTAAAGGAGACCAAGGAAATTGTAAACGAGAATATCGGAATAATCATTGAGCTTGCCAAGGCAACCTTGGAGGAGAACGGATATGATTACGAGGTGGATGCTTGCGTTACAACAGCGGATTTTCCAGAAAAGACATACGGCTCATATACATTTCCAAAAGGAAGGTACGAGGCACTTCAGATTACAATTGGTGAAGGGAAGGGGCAGAATTGGTGGTGCGTATTATATCCAAACATGTGCTTTCGCGGAACAGTATATGAAGTGGTAGAGGACGAAGCGGGAGAAGCTCTGCGTGAGGTGTTAGAGCCTTGGGAATATGCAGATGTGTTTGATTCGGGGGAAGTAGAGCTTCGTTCTAAAATCCTTGAATATTTTACACAAAGAGGTTAGAATATTTCCAGGATATTACGAAAACAAAGTGTACGTGGTGTCACAAAGGAGTAAGCAATGACAAAAGATGTAATTATTTCCATCTGTGGACTTCAGAATGGACCGGAAACGGACGGCGAACCAATCGAGATGATTACCACAGGCGAATACTATTATAAAAACAACAAGCATTATCTCTTATATGAGGAGGTAATGGAAGGGGAAGCTGCTACGACCAAGAACCGTATCAAGTTTGCGCCTGGATATATGGAGCTGACCAAGAATGGTGTCGTAAGTGTACATATGCTCTTTGAGGAAAGTCAGAAGAATATTACGCATTACCATACTCCATATGGTGCGCTTGTCATGGGAATTGATACGAAGAAGGTAGAGCTGACGGAAGAGGAGAATGAAATCAACATATCTGTTGATTATGCCTTAGAGATTAATCAGGAGCATGTAGCTGACTGTGATATCAAGATTTGCGTAAAGGCGAAGGGAAGCCGAGGCTTTAAAATTGTATCATAAAGGGGCTGTTTTGCAACAGCCCCTTCTAATGCATGAATTACTTTTTCTTTTTAGAATTGCGTTCCTTTTTCTCTGCTTCAACTTCTGAAGATAACGTATTGTACTTATCCATCATCTTAGCACGGAAGCTCTTTTTCGCTTCTGGCTTGTCCAATGGTCCACGAAGTCCTTTTACACCAGTTATGTAAAGACCACTTACGGTAGCTTTTACTTCCTTTTTCACAGGGATGTCTGCGAAAATTGCTTCGTCAGCGATTAAGGTCATAACCTTTGGTCCAACCTTGGCTTTGACGATTGGAAGCTTGGTCCAGCGCATGTATTTTGGTGTCTGGTCGATGACCTGCTGTGGAAGACCTGAGTCTTTCAGTTTCATTTTCTTCTTATCGATAACCAGCATAGATACAGTCTGAGCAACTGCAGCCATCTGAGCATCCTGTTCTTCTTTCTTGGTCTGAGCCTTCTTGCCTAAGAAGTACAAAGCAACTAATACTGCTACGAGTACGACAAGAATGACGATCAATGCGATTGTCCATGGTTTCATGAATACACCCTCCTTAATTTCACTATCGACCATTTTATCAAAAATAATAGAAAAAATCAACGTGAATATGCGTTAAGTGTTTGTAATTTTAGAAAAACTATGGTATCATTTATGAATTCGGAACAGAATATAGCATTTTTTAGGAGAAAAGGAAACATGAAAAAGAAATTATTAGCTGCTTTACTTTGTGCGGCAATGGTATTTTCTGTATGTGCATGTGGTGATAACAGCGGCGATGATACAGAGAAGAATTCACAAAATGTTCAGGTGGACCCACCTACAGTAACATCTCTTGCAACAGTTGATGATTTAAAAGCAATTCTTGTAGGAGAATATGAGATTACAGACGAGTATATCAGCAACGGCTTTACAACATTAATCTTTGGAGCTGGCGGCGGACTTGTAGAGGTTACCGACCGTGATGTAGTACAGGCTGGAGACGTTGTATTAACAGGCTATGCAGGAACTCCAAATGCGGAGCTTGCTGCAACCCTGACAGAGGACGAGTTAGAAGATCTTACCTCTGGCATGACAACAACTAAGGGATATGAACAGTACATTGACGTATCCAATAACGTATCAATTGATGAAACATCAGGAGAAACATCTTCTTACATTTCCGGAGACTGGGGAACATTCTCAGAAGGTCTTATTGGTGCAAAGGTTGGAGAAGCAAAGGACCACAAGGTTATTTTCCCGGATTCTTATTCAAATGAAACATTGGAAGGTCAGGAAGTAACATTTACTTTTACAGTACAGAAAATCTACACAAAAATCACTTTAGATAATGTTACAGATGAGTATATTGCTGAGTATCTTGGCGAAGACTATGATGTGCAGAACAAAGAAGAGATTATTGCATATATTAAGAAGGCACTCTCTTATAGCGCGGTTGTAGATTACGCAATCACAAATAGTGCGGTTACTATTCCGGAGAACTATCTGGATTATCGTGCAGATTTATACATCGACTATATGGATTCTATGTATAGTTCAATGTATGGTGTGACCTTTGAATACTTCCTTACTATGTATTATGGACAGACTCTGGATGAGGCAAAGGTTGATGTTATGGAATGGCTTAAGGAAAGCGTAATCCCATACGAAGTAGTTTACAAAGAATATGCAAAGAGCATGAACCTAGAGATAGATGAAGAAGCTCTTGAGGAAAACATTAATAGTATTGTTGAAGCAAACAGCAGCTATTATTCAAGTGCAGATGATATCTACGCGAACTACGGCGCTGGTGATGCAGAAGCCGGCAAAGACTACCTTCTCTATGAAGCAGCATTTGCTGAATATTTTGAAAAAATCTATGGTGCATCAATCGCTGTAACAGAATAATCTTGAAACAAAGGAGATTTGAAAATGGAATTAGTAAACATCAGGGACATTTTTCGTAATCAGAAAAAGTATGAAAACACACAGGTAACGATCGGAGGATGGGTAAGAAGCAATCGTAGCTCTAAGAATTTTGGTTTCCTCGTAATTAACGATGGTACCTTCTTTGAGCCAATTCAGGTGGTATATGGAAATGGCTTAGATAACTTTGAAGAAATCGAAAAAATCAATGTAGGTGCTGCTCTTATTGTAAAAGGTCAGTTGGTTCCAACTCCTGATGCAAAACAGCCATTTGAGATTCAGGCAACTGAAATAACCATAGAAGGTGCATCTACACCAGACTATCCACTTCAGAAAAAGCGCCATACATTCGAATATCTTAGAACTATTTCTCATTTGAGAGCTAGAACAAACACATTTGAAGCTGTGTTCCGTGTTCGTTCTTTGTGTGCATACGCAATCCACAAGTTCTTCCAGGAGAGAGATTTCGTATATGTGCACACACCACTTATCACAGGTAGTGACTGTGAAGGTG
>CAYPAM010000066.1:0-9439 GCA_964408715.1 uncultured Lachnobacterium sp. | reverse complement strand
ATACTTTATTCGCTAAAGTAGATGGCGTATTAAGATTTGAAAGACTCGGAAGAGACAAGAAACAGGCTTCTGTTTATCCAGTAGTTAACGAATAAGAACAAGGAACCCCGACTAAACTAACTTAGCCGGGGTTTTTATGTATTATGCACAGCTTGCGGAGTGAAAATAATTGCTATGCAATTTCGCTCGCGTGCTAAAAGTTCGCACGACGAACTTTTAATTTAGATGAGGTAGAAAAATATGTCATTTGCAGATCGTGCAAGAATTATTATAAAATCAGGAAAAGGCGGAGATGGACACGTATCCTTCCGTCGTGAAAAGTATGTACCGGATGGTGGCCCGGATGGTGGCGATGGTGGAAAAGGTGGAGATGTAATCTTCGTTGTTGACGAAGGTTTAAACACCTTAACGGATTATCGCCATAGAAGAAAATTTGCGGCAGAACCAGGTCAAGAAGGTGGCAAGAAGAATTGTCACGGTAAAAACGGTCAGGACCTTATCTTAAAGGTTCCGGCAGGAACTGTTATCAAGGACGCAGAAACTGGCAAGGTAATTGCAGACATGTCTGGAGATAATAAGCGTGTGGTTGTATTAAAAGGCGGCAGAGGCGGTCTTGGTAACCAGAACTTTGCAACATCCACTATGCAGGCTCCAAAATATGCACAGCCTGGTCAGGAAGCAATCGAAATCGAAGTTCAGCTTGAGCTTAAGGTGATTGCTGATGTTGGTCTTGTAGGCTTCCCGAATGTAGGGAAATCAACCTTTTTATCACGCGTAACCAATGCACAGCCAAAGATTGCCAACTATCATTTCACAACATTGTCGCCAAACTTAGGTGTTGTAGATATGGAAGAAGGCTTCGGCTTTGTAATCGCTGATATTCCGGGACTTATCGAAGGTGCTGCGGAAGGAATTGGTCTTGGACATGAATTCCTTCGTCACGTAGAGCGTACCAAGGTGTTGGTGCATATTGTGGATGCTGCCGGTGTAGAGGGACGTGATCCAATCGCTGATATTCATGCAATCAACAAGGAATTAGAGGCATATAATCCAGAGCTTCTTAAGAAACCACAGGTAATTGCTGCAAACAAGATTGATGCAATCTATGGGGATGAGAATGAAATCATTGCTTCATTACGTGCAGAATTTGAAGAAAAGGAAGGCATCAAGGTGCTTCCAATCTCAGCGGTTAGTGGAAAAGGCTTAAAAGAGCTTTTGTATCATGTAAAAGAGCTTCTTGCAACCTGTCCAAAGGAAGTAATGGTATATGAATCTGAATTTGACCCATCGGTTATGACAATGATTGATGAACCATATACAATCGAAATCGATGAGGATGGCGCATATGTAGTAGAAGGGCCAAAGATTGACAAGATGTTAGGATATACGAATCTTGAGTCGGAAAAAGGCTTCCTGTTCTTCCAGAAGTTCTTAAAGGAGCAGGGAATCCTAGAAGCTTTAGAGGAAAAAGGAATTCAGGAAGGCGATACTGTTCGTATGTATGGCAATGAATTCGATTATTACAAATAGAGGTGAACGTTATGACAAGTAAACAGCGTGCATATTTAATGAGTCAGGCAAGCACATTAAGCCCAATCTTTCAGATTGGCAAAGCTTCTCTTACTCCAGAGATTATCAGCGCTTTAGACGAAGCAATCGAAAAAAGAGAATTGATTAAAGTGTCTGTACTGAAAAACTGTGATGATGACCCACGTGAAATCGCTGCAGTTATCGGCGAGAGAACACATAGTGAAGTTGTAAAAGTCATCGGTAAGAAGATGATTTTCTTCCGTCAGGCTAAGAAAAATACAAAATATAATCTTCCAGACTAGGTTTTTGATGTAAGTAAAAGGGTGTTTTTATGAAGGATTTTTCGGCAAAGATTGGTATTCTAGGCGGTTCATTTGACCCAATTCACAAAGGACATATCGCAATGGCGATACATGCGTATGAGCAATATGCATTAGATAAGATTTGGTTAATTCCAAATGGACATGCTCCACATAAGAACGAAGATAAAATGGCAGAGCCAAAGCATCGTCTTGCCATGTGTGAGCTCGTTGCCCAAAATTATGATTTTATAGAAGTCAGTGATATCGAAATTGAATCCGAAGAATACAGCTACACCTATCTTACAATGCAAAAGCTTTCTTCGATGTATCCGGATTATGAATTTTATTTTATCATGGGAGCGGATTCGCTGGACTATTTTGACAAGTGGCGTCACCCGGAAATCATTAGTGCGTTATGCAAGATTCTGGTAGTCAATCGCGACGAGTTTACCATAGAAGATATGGAGCATAAGATTGCACGACTTAACGCACATTTTCCGGTGGATATTCATATCGTACATTGTCCGAAATACGATGTGTCTTCCACAGAGATTCGTCATGGAGAGAAGCTTGACGAGGTACTGCCTGAGATTAAAGCGTATATGCTGGAAAACCATTTATATGGATTTTAAGAGGTTTTTATGGATTATAAGGAGTTTGACCCTATCAAAGAAAAACTTGCTGTAACGCTGGATTCAATGCGTTATGAGCACACCATTGGGGTGATGTATACCGCCGGAAGCCTTGCGATGGCGCATGGACAGGATATCCGTCAGGCAATGCTGGCAGGATTGCTTCATGATTGTGCGAAATGCATTTCCTTAGAAGAAATGGTGCAGTGGTGCGATAAGTATCATTTTCCGATATCGGAAATGGAACGAAGGAGTAAGAATCTTCTTCATGCGAAAGCGGGTGCAGTTATTGCAGAGCATGAATATCATATAGATGATCCAAAGCTTCTTCATGCGATTGCTTTTCATTGCACAGGCGCTCCAAACATGAGTGTGCTGGACAAAATCGTATATATTGCAGATTATATTGAACCGGGACGCAATCAGGCAAAGAATCTGGAATTGATTCGAAAGCTTGCTTTTTGTGATTTGGATGCTTGCATAGCACAGATTACGCATGATATATTAAATTATCTGAAAGCAGAAGGACGTGAGATAGACTCCACTACAGAAGAGACCTATCATTTTTATAAAGAGTGTCGAAAGGAGATAGACTAGATATGGAAATGTTAGAAATTGTAAAGAAAGCAGTAGAAGCCTTGGAAGATAAAAAGGCGGAAGATATTAAAGTCATTGATATTCGCGAAGTTTCCTCCATTGCAGATTACTTCATTATTGCAAATGGTTCAAATCAAAACCAGTTAGTTGCTATGCAGGATGCTGTAGATGAAGCGATGTACAAATCAGGATTGCACGCAAAACAGGTGGAAGGCAATCAGAACTCTACTTGGATTTTGATTGATTACAATGATGTAATTGTGCATTTGTTTTCCAAAGAAGACCGTTTATTCTATGATTTGGAAAGAATCTGGAAGGATGGCAAGGTGATTGAATTATAAAACCCACGTAATATTTTAACACAAAAAAGGACTTGTACTCAATAAGAGTAACAAGTCCTTATATATTATTTATGAAATTAGACTTAGAAGAAACGGAATACTCCGAATACCTTGCCAAGAATCTCACAGTTGTCTACGATAATTGGATCCATAGAGTCGTTTTCTGGCTGCAGGCGGATATGATTAGCTTCTTTATAGAAAGTCTTAACTGTAGCTGAATCATCTACCAAAGCAACAACCATATCGCCATTACGTGCGGTGTTACATTTTTCTACAAGAACATTATCCCCATCAAAGATACCTGCGTTAATCATACTTTCACCTTTGACCTTTAACATAAATGCCTCAGCGTTAGGCATGTACTCGGTTGGAATAGGAAAGTAAGATTCCACATTTTCTACTGCAAGAATTGGTTCACCGGCGGCAACACGTCCCACCATAGGAACATTCGCAACCTCACGACGCGTAAGATTGAAGTTGTCATCAATAATCTCAATTGCGCGAGGCTTGGTTGGATCTCGACGAATATAACCGTTCTTTTCCAAAGTCTCTAAGTGAGAGTGAACGGATGAAGTTGACTTCAACTTAACGGCTTCGCAAATATCACGAACAGTAGGTGGATACCCTTTGTTCAAGATCTCCTGCTTCATAAATTCTAAGATTTCTCTCTGTTTATCTGTAATTCTTCCATATGCCATGTTAGACCCCTCCATATGTAAATTTGTTATCTGCATACATCATAACACATGTTCGAGGAAAAAGCAAACGTATATTCCGAAAATTTGTTCGAAATTATTGTTGACAAACGCTTGTTCGTGTATTATAGTATAACCATAGGCAGAACAAATGTTCCGAAAAGATGTTCTTGTGGAGGGATAACAAATGAGAAAGTACAATCATAATATTTCAGAAAGAGCAAATGAAAGCTTAAGAAAGAGAGAAGCAGTAGTTCGTGTACAGAGAAGCATCATTGCAATTGTTATTATTGTCATTCTTTCACTGGGGATTTTACTTGGAACAGGTATTCATGCATTAGCAAGCTCTAAAGAAGATCCTGCAGCATATAATAAGTATTATACAAGCGTTCGTGTAGAAGCTGGAGATACCCTTTGGACTATCGCGGATGAGTATATTATGGATTTAAATATTGATAAAACAGAATATATTGCAGAGATTTGTGCATTGAACAATATTAACGGCGACGAAATTAATGCTGGAGATTACATTGTTGTTTCTTATTACTCCAAGGAAGTAAAGTAATATCAAATAAAATATTTTTCGTTATCCCTTTTTAATAAGATTATATTCAAGGATATCATTATTTGATTGAGAAATTTGTCAAAAAATGGTATCCTTTTCTCATATAAATTCAGAAAAATTGGGTTAAACAATTGAAAGGAGAAAGGGATTTATGGAGAATCTAGACAAGAAATACGAAGCCCTGTTTACACCATGGAAAATCCGTGATGTAGAAATCAAAAACAGAATCGTATTATGTCCTATGGGGGGAACTTCATTATTCGGATGGATGGAATTTACTGGTAACCACTTCGATAAGGAAGCAGCTAAGTTCTTCCTGGAAAAAGCTAACAACAATGTAGGTCTTATTATCACAGGTATTGCACCGATTAAGAGCACCTATATGGGACAGTGGATTTGGCAGAATGAGAAGATGTTCGTGGAATTAAAGGAATTCATGGACGAAATCCACAAGACTGGAGCGAAGCTGTTTATTCAGCTTACTGCCGGTATGGGACGTTCGTGGGCGATTCCATCTGCACTTGTTCCATTACATAACCTACCGGTTATCAAGACGTTGATTAAGCCGATTATTGATATTCCTTATGAAAGTGCAAGCCCTAGTGAGTTACCTTCCCGTTGGGCAGAAAACATGACAACAAGAGCACTTACCAAGAAGGAAATTCATGATATCATTGATGCTTTTGCTAAGACTGCAAAGCTCTGTCAGGAGGCTGGAGTTGATGGTGTAGAGGTGCATGCGGTACATGAAGGCTATTTGTTAGACCAGTTTACAATGGAATGTACCAACAAGCGTACGGATGAATATGGTGGTTCTTTTGAAAACCGTTATCGTTTCCCGGTAGAGATTGTAAAAGCCATTAAGGCAGCTTGCGGTGAAGATTATCCGGTTTCCCTGCGTTATTCAGTAACCTCTAAGATGAAGGGATTCTGCGAAGGTGCTGTTCCGGGAGAAGAATTTGAAGAATTCGGACGTGATATGGAAGAATCTGAAAAGGCTGCAAAATATCTTCAGGATGCAGGCTATGATATGTTAAACGCTGATAATGGAACATATGATTCCTGGTATTGGTCACATCCGCCAATGTATATGCCTATGAACTGTAACTTAGAGGATGTAGCACATATTAAGAAGTTTGTAGATATTCCGGTTGTTTGTGCCGGACGTATGGAACCAGAAGCTGGTGCGAAAGCAATTGAGGAAGGTCTTATTGATGGTATGGGTGTTGCTCGTCAGTTCCTTGCAGATTCTGAATGGATTACAAAGATGCTTGAAGGACGTGTAGAGGACATTCGTCCATGTATCTGCTGTCATAATGCATGCTTTAACATGGCAAAATACAGTGGTGTTGCCAATCAGCAGTCTATCTATGATGTAAGCCATATCGCAAGATGTGCACTAGACCCTAGAGTTATGCAGTCCGACAAATACGAAATCAAGCCAGCAAAAACGCCAAAGAACATCGCCGTTATTGGTGGTGGTATCGGCGGTATGGAAGCAGCTATCCTATGTGCAAAACGTGGTCATAAAGTAACTCTTTATGAAAAATCAGATCATTTAGGTGGCGTATTCGTTGCAGCGGCAGCTCCAGCCTTTAAAGAGCATGATAAGATGCTGATTGCCTGGTATGAAAGAGAGCTTCAGAAGCATCCAATTGCAGTTAAGATGAATACAGAAGTAAAATCTATCGAAGAGCTCCATGCAGACGAAGTGATTGTTGCAACAGGTGCAAAAGCACGTAAGATTCCTGTTCCTGGTGCAGAGAAAGCAATTGATGCAGTTGACTATTTATTAGGAGACAAGAGCAAGATTGGAGAGAATGTTGTCATTATCGGTGGCGGTTTGACTGGTTGTGAAATCGCTTATGAATTGTATTTACAGGGCAAGAAACCGGTGATTATCGAAGCAAAGCATGACCTGATTGTTTCTGATAAGGTTCCTTTTGCAAATGCAAGCTTTTTACGTGACTTCTTCAAGACCAATAAGGTTCCAACCTATCTGGAGACCAATGTAACCAAGATTGATGATACTTATGTACTTGGAACGGATAAGTACGGCAAGAATGTAGAAGTAAAAGCAGACAATGTAATTCTTTCAGTTGGTTATATCCCTACACCAGTATTTAAAAAAGACAAACATGTTCATGTTATTGGTGATGCAAAAGCAGTTGGCAGCTTACGTACAGTAATCTGGGGCGCTTGGGATGTATGTATGAAATTATAAGGAGAGGTAGTATGTATCTTACTGATGAACAGAAAGCTATATTAAATGGCGAGAAAGGTCAGACAATGGCCAAGGTTATGGAATCAGTTGTTCGTTATGGCGAGCTTTTTGGTGCAGACAAGTTGATTCCGATTACAAGTAAATATAATCATTTGGTAACGTCTTTTGGATTAAAGGCGTTAGGTCCAGTATATGACCTGATGGACAAGTTAATCCAGGAAGGTGCGCTTTCACAACAGAAATTCTCTATGGACCCAAGACCATGTGACCCAAATGTTCCAAAGAATTTCTTGCAGGATTTTGTTTTTAAGAATTTCATGTACTCAAAGCAGGATTTCTATGAAGGTCAGCTTGAACAGCTCGGACTGTTAAGCAAGGATGCGTTTACATGTACTGCATACATGGACGAGGTCGGAAATAAGCCTAATAAGGGCGAAATCTTAAGCTGGGCAGAATCTTCCGCAGTTGTATATGCCAATTCCGTATTAGGTGCTAGATGCAACCGTAACTCCGGTATTATCGACATCATGCAGTCAATTGTAGGCTATGTTCCTTATTTTGGATTGGTAACAGACGAAGGAAGAAAAGCCACATGGATTATTGAGGTAAAAACCACAAAGAAGCCAGAAGCACAGCTTCTTGGTTCGGCAATCGGTATGAAGGTTATGGAAGATGTACCATATGTAAAAGGCTTAGACCAGTGGATTGGTACAGAATTAGACGATGCTGCTTGTACATACTTAAAGGATTTTGGCGCAGCTACAGCTTCTAATGGTGCCGTAGGTCTTTACCACATTGCAAACCTAACTCCAGAAGCAAAAGAGCAGGGCGAAACAATCATTGCTGAAAATGCACAGGTTTATGTAATTGATGATGCTGAATTACAGAGAGTATATGACAGCTATCCAATTATGTGGAAAAACAAGGATGCCGCTCCAAAGCTTTGCTTCATGGGATGTCCTCACATGAGCTTAGAGCAGCTTAAGAGCTGGACCGACAAAGTTGAAACTGGCTTAGAAGAAGCTGGCAACAAGAAGGTAGTTGTTCCAACAGTATTTACTGCAGCTCCTGGCGTTATTGAGGAATTCGAAAAGACACCATATGCAGCCCGCTTGAAGGCAACAGGTGTAATCGTATCGTATATTTGCCCACTTATGTATATGAACAATCCGCTTTGCGAACCAATGCCAGTTATTACATCATCAAATAAGTTACGTACCTATACAACCGCACGTTACTACACAGATGATGAAATCTTAAAACAGATTACGAAAGGAGGCAACTAGGATGAAAGAATTTAAAGGTAGAGTAGTTGCCCCAGGGCAGGTTAAAGCAGAAGCACTTGTATCACATGGTGGATTGAATACACTTGCTTCTTTCCAGAAAGCATTACAGTTTGGCGATAAAAAGGCAACCTGTGGAGACCAGAATAACGAAGACCTTTACGGCAAACAAATGGCAGGAAAGGCCTTATGCCTGCCTCAGACAATCGGTTCTACAACCGGTGGCATGGTTCTGTATTGTGCATGTTCCATGGGAAGACAGCCTGCATGTATGCTTTTCTCAAAACCAATTGATTCTCTTGCAGGCGCAGGTGTTATCCTTGCTGACGTATGGTTAGAAGGCGAAAACACCAAGATGCCAGTTATTGATTCACTTGGCGAAGAATTTTTAGAGTATGTAAAAGATGGCATGCAGATTACCATCAAAGAAGATGGTGTAGTTGTGGTAGAGTAACAACCATATATTTATTAGTAATAATCAAAATATCCCTCCATGTGTTAATATTTTAACTCTGGAGGGATATTTTATGGAATTTAATGATAAATTACGTTGATTTTCCTGGGGGTTATTATTACACATCTCTCAACTTCACAACTCTAGCAGCTTTACGACGCCTGTCGTCCTCGAGTGCCGCATAGTGCTTACGAGTTGTATTTACATCTTTATGTCCTAACACATCAGCTACAAGGTAGATATCACCGGTTTCCTGATACAGAGTAGTGCCATAAGTGCTTCGAAGCTTATGTGGAGTGATTTTCTTTACATTCGTAACCAATTTTGAATATTTCTTAACTAGATTCTCAACAGCACGAACCGTAATTCGTCTGTTCTGAAGCGAAAGGAAGAGAGCATTGGTATGTCCCGCTACAGGAGTGATACCGTTACGTTCGTCCATATAATCAAGTAAGGCTTCTTGAACTTCGTCCCCAAAGTATACCATTACCTCAGCGCCACCTTTTCGATGAACCTTGATTCCGCAATTTTTGAAGTCAACATCGTCAATATCAAGTCCAACGCATTCAGAGACACGGATTCCAGTGCCCAATAGAAGCGTTAGAATGGCCAAATCGCGTGTTTTGGTGCGTTCGTGGTACATTTGCTGTCTAGAAGACAAATCCTCGCCAGATTCGACTTTATCAAGCAATTGAGCAACCTCATCCACATCAAGTCGTACAATTGCCTTGTCATGGATTTTGGGCATATCAACCTTCACTGCCGGATTGGTATCAATTAACTCATTTTTAAAGAAATAGTTATAAAAGGTACGAA
>CAYPAM010000065.1:0-9442 GCA_964408715.1 uncultured Lachnobacterium sp. | reverse complement strand
TATAATCTCCTCCTGCACTCTGGATGAATCTTCTTCGCCTGCTGCTCTGGTTCTAGAATTTCATCACAGATTGGACAGCGGCGGGGAAAGAGGGCATCCGTTATCAAACCGCTCAATCTCTTTAGGACAGACTTAAGGCTCTGTCCAAGCGCTTCCCTTCTCACGCTTCCATTACGCGTCCCAAGCTTATTCTCCCCAGCGCTTTTTGACACGTTATGCTTCATCTCTTTTATGCGTTTCTCACTTTCTCTACTATGTATTCTTAGGGCGCAAAATCTCCCAAATGCATAGTCACTTATTCTTCATCCTCTCGCGCCCAGCCGTAAGCATACTTCACAGCTTTATTCCATCCTTTACGCTTTTTCCTACGATCTTCCTCCCTCATATTTGGTGTAAATACGCGGTCTAACTGCTGGTTTTTCACTACGTCCTCTTTGCTATGCCAATACCCCACTGCAAGACCTGCCAAATACGCCGCACCCATCGCAGTCGTCTCGACACAGGATGGACGATTCACTGGTGCATCCAGCATATCTGCCTGAAACTGCATCAGGAAGTTATTCGCACTGGCACCACCGTCAACCTTCAATGCACGCACTTCAATTCCGGCATCCGCCTTCATTGCATCAATGACATCACACACCTGAAGGGCGATGGATTCAAGCGTTGCGCGAATGATATGATTTTTCGTCGTTCCGCGTGTAATTCCTACTATCGTTCCGCGGGCATACTGATCCCAATGTGGCGCACCAAGTCCGGTGAACGCTGGCACGACATAGCAGCCACCAGTATCCTCTACCTTGGTTGCCATGTATTCTGAATCCACGGAAGAGTCAAGCATCTTCATACTATCGCGCAACCACTGAATTGCCGCTCCTGCAACAAAGATTGAACCCTCCAAGGCATAATTTACTTTTCCATCCAGCCCCCATGCAATGGTCGTTACCAGACCATTCTTTGAAAAGACCGGTTTTTCCCCTGTATTCATCAGCAAAAAGCATCCTGTACCATATGTATTCTTGGCTTCGCCTTCATAGAAACAGGTCTGCCCGAAAAGAGCTGCCTGCTGATCGCCTGCTGCACCTGCAATTGGAATCGCCGCGCCAAAATACGCTGGGTCTGTGTATCCATACACATGACTCGACGGCATCGGTGTCGGAAGCATACATTCCGGAATATCAAGCTCATTCAAGATATCCTTGTCCCACTCCAACGTATTGATATTGAACAACATGGTTCGACTCGCGTTCGAATAATCTGTTACATGGACCTTTCCACCTGTCATCTTCCAGATAAGCCAGGTTTCCACCGTTCCAAACAGGAGCTTTCCTTCCTCTGCCCGTTTACGAGCACCCTCAACATTATCCAGAATCCATTTGATTTTGGTTGCAGAAAAGTAAGCATCAATAATCAGTCCTGTCTTCTGTCGATACGCTTCTTCTAAGCCCTTCGCCTTCAGCTCATCCGCCAGCCCCGCTGTTCTTCGACACTGCCACACGATGGCGTTATACACCGGCTCCCCTGTCTCTTTATCCCACACAATTGCAGTCTCTCGCTGATTGGTAATTCCAATCGCCGCAATATCCTCCGCTCTTGCGTTAATCATATTCATAGCTTCAACAGCCACCCCCAGCTGGGTCGACCAGATTTCCTTTGCATCATGCTCTACCCAACCCGGATATGGAAAAATCTGTCGGAATTCTTTCTGCGCCATTGAGCATATATTTCCTGATTCATCAAATAGAATGCAACGGTTGCTGGTAGTCCCAGCATCCAATGCCATAATATATTTCCCCATTGTTCCCTCCTACGTGTTTTGATTTATGAATTCATTATATCATTTTCTTGGTTTTCGTATAGTATTTTCTTCCTCTTATTTTGTGGTGGTTTCTTTCGCAGCGTGCTTCCTCTTATGTGGCGTGCTCTTTGGGGACGGCTTTTTGAGGCAGCTCTTTTGTCTGGTGGTTTTCGTGCCGCACTTCCTGCGGCGCACCTCTATTCGCGGGGACGTGGGCGTAGGTGGATTTTTCTCATACACACCGCCCACAATTCATGATTTTTTCACTCTTGAAAAGCGATTACCAAGGAGAACTGGGCGTAGAGAGAATTTCTATTCTCCTACGCCCAGTCTATGGGAAAATCTTGGGCGTTACAATAAAATTAATTTGTTATCGCCCATTTCATTAGAAAAAGTCATGTGTTTTTCTCTCCAAAACGTATTTTTTACAAGCTTCTGGGCGTAGCGCAAGGATTTTTTCATATTCGCCCACATATAGTGCAGACCATCTTATTTTCGCCTACATGCAATGCATGCATTCTTATTTCCCGCCCACACATAATGCTGGCGACCTTACTTTCGCCCACTTCAATAGAACACACAACTATTTTCTTTTACTCAAAATAATAATCAACCATCCTTCTTACCATTTCATAATCCAAGGGACTCTGTTTGGTTTCAAAGGTTGCGATTAGATTTTCTCCCAAAACAATTCCATTGGCTGCATAGACTTGCATTTTTGCGAATGCATTTCTCATGTAATCCGGAACATCCATCATGCCAAAATGCTCCCAATAAATTATTTTTCCAGTTGTGGGATGTTTTATTGTGAAATCTGGATAAAACGAGACACCTCCTATTTGGAGGAGTTCTTCGTAATGAAATGGAACCTTTTTCCAAGCCAGAAACATTGCAATTGTTGCTTCTGATTTTGATCTTACATACACCCCTGTGGTTGTTTTGTGAATCAAATTTTCTGTGTGCAATTCACTACGTTCATAAGGGGCATTGTTCCATTCAAGAAGTTCTAAAGAATCAGGTCTGAAATACGACGCAAGCAGCTCTGCATATGCCGGAGCGTCTGTTAGCAATTTATCTGCCATTCCAGGCCCTGTTCTGTGATGTCTTAGATAAAAGTCGATTGCGTTCTTTTCGTTGCACAAATCTTCTCTAAGAAGTGTCAGATACTTTTTCGCGGCCAACTGCTCCGCATAAGCCCGTTCCTTCTTCGGAATATATGTGTTATTTTTTCCATCGCTTTCATACCACTTGAAATGTGTTCCATTTCTTGTGCAAAAAAGATGTTTTGCAGGCATTCGACTTAATTCTAAATCAATAGATTGAATCTGTTCTTCGATTTTCTTTTTCTCGGCAAACATTTTTTGTCCATTCAATACATTATAAAACCTCTCATTCTGTTTTGGAGAGAAGCTATTGAATGTTGTTATTAAAGCACATAAAAAGCAATAAGTAAATAGATTGATACAATACGCATTCATATTTTTTCAAAAATGGGCGTAGAGAGAATTTTCTATTCTCCTACACCCAATCCATGCCTATTCGATAAACGCTATTGTCTTTCTCTAAAAGTCACATTTATATACCACAAGCGCATAATTATGCAATTTATTCACCAAATAATTTTTCAATTATCTTATGACCCTCTGCAACATAATTTCCCTCTGTCTCTGCCAATACCTTAGCGTCTTTCTCGTTATATCGTAATGTGTGCTCCGGCTTACTGTCACTGTTTCCGCTATTGTAGTCTGCCTCGGCTTCGTCAGCTCCGCAGATAAGCTGAGTGTTTTCCCTCATCTTGTCTGCCTCGGCATTCTTCTTGCGCGAATCATACAGCACATATGGCACTGGCTCTGACGAATGCGTGCGTATGCAGATTGGTGTTGGATGGTCTGGTAAAATCAGCATACGGAAGTCCTCGCCCGCTACTGTCAAACCTTCCACGATTGGTTTTACAATGCGTTCATCTAACCATTCGATTGCCTGTACTTTTCGCTCCACGCTTCCCTGATGCCCCATCTCGTCCGGTCCTTCCAGATGCACATAAACAAAATCATAATTGTCTTTTGTGAGCACATCAACAGCCGCCTGCGCTTTGCCTTCATAGTTGGTATGAAGACCACCATTTGCACCCACAACCTCGACAACTTTCATGGACGCGCCAACCGCGATGCCTTTTAACAAATCGACTGCGGAAATCATTGCTCCTTTTTTGCCTGTTTTCTCTTCAAAGGAAGACAGTGCAGGTCTTGTACCTGCTCCCCAAAACCAACAAGAATTGGCTGGGTGAAGCCCTTTTGCTTTTCGCTCAATATTAATTGGATGATTTACCAAAATGTCAAAACTTCTCTTTTGCATCTCGAGAAGCTTTGCTTCTGTCGGAAGATAATTCTCAATGCATTGCGTCAAAATATCATGTGGCTGCGCCAGCTCGACTACCTTGCCCTGATTCCAGATGAGGCAGTGGCGATAACTGGTGCCGACATAGTAGGCAAAATCTCTCTGTTCCTTTTCCGCAAGCTTCTCTGGCAAAACATTCTCTATCTTTGCCGCATCAATTGTTCCATCCCACACGGACATGTCTTTTGCAAGTCCATCCACAACAGCTTGCAAAAGCACCGCTGCATCCTCCGTGCTGATTTCATCTGAGCTATGGTCAATCATATGTCTTTTCTCATATTCTGTTTCTTCTTCGGAGAGTGTGACAATATTACAACGAAGGGCAACATCTGTATCCTTCATTGGAACGCCGATGCTAAGCGCCTCTAGTGGCGAGCGTCCAGAGTAATATTTCTGTGGGTCATATCCCAACACAGACAGATTGGCAGTATCACTTCCCGGCTTCATGCCTTCCGGAATCGTATGCACAAGTCCCAATTCTCCCTGCTGTGCAAGAGCATCCATAACAGGCGTCTTTGCATATTCCAATGGTGTTTTGTTGTCCAATTCTGCAATTGGTCGGTCGGCCATGCCATCTCCTAATACGATTACATACTTCATAATTTATTCCTCATTTTTCTATATTTTTTACATGTTCTATGATACATTTCTCAAATCCCATGTTCATGTCGCATGATTCTTTTTCATATTCTATGATTCATGTACCATGTTCCATGATTCATGTTCTATAGTTCCTTTTTGGTTTTCTATGTTTCATGTTCTATGACTCTTGTTCCATGATTCATTTTCCACAATTCTATTTTTCATATCCCATGTTTCATGTTTCATTTTCATGTCCCATGACTCTTGTTCCATGATTCATATGCTATTTTCTATGACTCTTTTTCCATATTCCATAATCATAAGAACCTATCAGAATGGATTCTGGGATTTCTTTCCGACGCATGGGCGTTATCAACCTTTCTATCCTTCTAGCGCCCACATTCTATGTAATATATGCTAAAAACGCATTCCATTCTAATCGATATGGGCGTATGCAGAAAAAAGCACACTCCAACGCCCACATTTTCAAGAAATACTGGGCGCTGGGGTACAATTTCTCAACATACGCCCATACCTCTTATTTTTAATACGTTTTTTCTTATGTTTTCCATGAGATTTCGCCACTTAGTGGGCGTTGCACACGAATTATTTTCCATACGCCCAATCACACGCCAGCTAAACTCCTCGAAGCCATCCATACGCCCAATCTGCATGCCTTCTAAAGCTAAATCCCTTGCCGCGACTCTCTTGCCACAGCATTCTCCCTATGACCCAAATTAAGCAAATCAAGCTTCACTTATAGATACTTGCATAGCTTAAGCTATGCAATACGAATACGATTTGTAACCACAATCTGCGCTGCTGCTTCTTCAAAAACAGATTCCTTCATAACGGATGTGGTGAAGCCTATCTCCCCTGCGACTACACCTTCGATATATTCGACTACTCCGCATGCGCCGTCTATCGTCTGTCCTGCAACTCCGAACGCTGCCTCAATCTGCGCCTTATTTGAGGTTGTTCTTACAAAGAAACGGTTCTCACTCTCCTTGTAGTCAACCAGCTCCATCTTCTCTTCGGACCATTCCACATATACGTTGACATGCTGATGCTTCGTCATATCAAGAATATCTGCTACTACCGCACTGGCAGTTGGAAGCTTGCCTGCGCCACTACCATAGAACATAGCGTCACCGAGCATATTTCCATGCACGAACACAGCATTGAATACGTCATTTACACCACACAAAGGATGAGTCTGCGGTAGCATAAAAGGTGCAACCATACAGCGATAGCTGTCCCCAACACTCTTGCTGGAAGCAAGAAGCTTAATGGAGCTATGCATTGCCTTTGCATAAGCGAAATCTTCCGCGGTAATCTTCGTGATTCCTTCGGTATAGATTTCCTCATAGTTTACCTGTTTGCCACATACGAGTGATGTCAGAATGGCAATCTTACGACATGGGTCGTAGCCTTCTACATCCGCTGTTGGATCTGCCTCTGCATATCCCTTTGCCTGCGCATCCTTTAGCACGTCATCAAAGCTTACCCCTTCATTCGACATGCGTGTTAGCATATAGTTGGTGGTACCGTTTAAAATACCGGTAACTTCTTCGATTCGCTCCGTTGCAAGACAAGTGTTCAGTGGACGGATAATTGGAATGCCACCGCCTACGCTGGCCTCAAATGTAAAGTTTATGCCTCTTTCTCTTGCGATTGCAAGAAGCTTAGCACCTTTGGCAGCAACCAGATTCTTATTCGAAGTTGCTACATGCTTGCCTGCTTCAAGCATTGCTTTCACGAACGTATACGCTGGTTCTACGCCGCCCATTGCTTCTACAACAATGCCAACCTCTGGGTCACCTTCGATGACCTTGTAATCATGAACAATTTTATCTTCATATGGATCACCAGGAAAATCCCTGAGGTCCAAAATGTATTTCACTTCAACTGGTTCTCCAGCACGTGCTGTAATCAGCTCCTTGTTTCCCTCTAAAACTTCTACTACACCGGATCCGATTGTGCCGTATCCCATTACTGCAACCTTCATTTCTCTTACTCCTTAGCAATAATTTTCACGTAATGAATTCCTTCAACTGCTTCAATTGCAGACACGATATCATCCACATTTCTGACAGTATTAAATACATCAATACTCAGCGTCAGGGATGCAATTCCATTGATTGGAATACTCTGATGAATCGTTAAAATGTTGATTTTAAAACTTGCAATTGCCTGTAATACACTCGATAGTAATCCCGGCTCATCATCCAACTGGATTACCATAGTAATAGGTTTTCCGCGTTCATTATCATGATATGGAAGAATGTCATCCTTGTACTTATAGAATGAACTTCGGCTGATTCCCACCGCCTCAGTTGCTTCCTGTACAGATGGTGCCTTGCCCGATTCAATCAAGCGTTTTGCTTCAATTACCTTAAGCAATACCTCTGGTACCGCTTTCTCCTTTAACACATAATAACACGTTTTATCCGACATCGATCTAAACTCCTTTTGTATGCCATACGCCGACAAGTGTCTTTATGTGGAAGATGATAACATAAAGGAGGTTGCAAAAGCAACCCCCTTTCTTAGTACTTTTTCTTATATCTATTATAACTAAATCTATCTGTTATAAGGAAATCACAACCTGTAGCACAATCTGCCGGAAGCCATTTGACTCCCCCTGTTATGGTCTTGCCTTTCCGCACTCCGGACAGAATTTTCCTGTGTTTACGCTGCCGCATTCACATGTCCAATCTATTGCTGGAGCTGGTTTGCCGCACTCCGGGCAGAACTTGCCAGAATTAACGCTACCGCATTCACAAGTCCAGCCTGCTGCACCTGCTACAACTGTCGCCTGTGGCTGTGCACCAGCATTCTGAGCATTGCCTGTATTTGCTGCCATATTCGGATTCGAAACTCCAACACCAACGCCCATCTGTGCAAGATTGGTCTGGCTCATCTGTCCTGCCATATTGCCGCCCATATTCATGCCCATTCCCATGCCAAGGAATCCATTCATAGCGCCGTTTGCATTAGAACCTGCTGCTTCTAGACCGCGAGCAAGGTGTGACTGAACATAACCCTCACGAACCGTCGGGTCAGAAAGCATTGCACCTTCGTTACGAAGATTGATAAGCTCTTGTGATTTTTCATCGTAGGATACGCTTGCAATACCAACAGCCTGAATCTCCATACCACGCATCTGATTCCAGTCTTCGTCGAGAACAGATGCCATGTATTTGCCAAGCTCGAGCGCTTTGCTGCTTACATGAGAGATACGAGTTCCATCCGCAGACATCTGATTGATAGATGACTGTAAAGCCTGAAGAAATTCTGAGATGTACTGTTCATTAATCTCGGAAATCTCTACATGCTCTTTATTTCTTGGAATTGCTTCTGCATAGAACTGTAATGGATTCACAATCTTGATAGAGTATGTACCATGCGCACGCAGGAACAACTCTGCATTGTAAAAACTGTCAAAATAGTTGATTGGATTGCGAGTTCCAAACTTGATACCCTTGATTTCCTGAAGGTTGATGTAATATACCTTCTGGTCTCTTGGGTTCCCGCCACCATATTTGACACGGTTAAATGCATCCTTAAGTGTATCGCCAAATTCACCATTAAATAAGGATGGTGAAGATGAATTGTCTACCTTGTAGTAACCTGGCTCTGCGGTATAGTCCACAACCTTACCACCGTCTACCAACAGCATAAACTGATTGTCGTATACACGAATCATAGAACCGTTGGATACATTATTGTCTGAACCTTTTGTATTCTGACCCTTGCGCACCTTTACGCCACTTGTGAATACAGTCTGGTCTCCCATATTGTCCGGCTCGATAACCTCTAGCCACTGGTCTGCTAAGCCACCGCTGATTGCCTGGCCAATTGCTTTAATAATACCCATTCTTTCTTCCTCCTAAACTTTATGTGAAAAAATAATAAACCTCTAAAAATCTCTCTAGCTACGATTATAGTCTACTTCATAAAAATTGTGAAGAGACCACTCTCTAATATTTAATGGTATAATTCCTGTTCCACAGTATTCACAGAATTTCGCACCCAGCAGACGTACCGGCGCACCACAGTTCGGACACACCATTCCTACTGCATCTTATTCATCATCCGACGCCATATTCTCTGGACATCCCAGACTCAGCCACTTCAAATATCCATTGATGAACAAATCGATATCGCCGTCCATCACGTTATCTACATTGCCACTTTCCACACCGGTACGGCGATCCTTTACCATCGTGTATGGCTGCATAACGTACGAACGAATCTGGTTACCCCAGCCGATTTCCGTCACTTCACCACGAATGCCTGCGGCCTTCGCCATCTGCTCTTCCTGCTTGAGCAGATACAGCTTCGCCTTCAACATCTGCATCGCTTTGTCCTTATTCTGGAACTGCGAACGCTCATTCTGACACTGTACCACGATTCCGGTTGGATAATGCGTGATTCGAATTGCGGAAGATGTCTTGTTGATATGCTGTCCACCTGCACCGCTGGAACGATAGGTGTCAATACGAATATCCTCATCCTTGACTTCAATGTCGATATCCGTTTCAATATCCGGCATAACATCACAAGACACGAACGAAGTCTGTCTCTTACCATTCGCATTAAAAGGTGAGATTCGCACCAGACGATGAACACCCTTTACTGATTTGAGATACCCGTACGCAT